>CAILQO010000274.1 GCA_903836285.1 uncultured Chloroflexota bacterium | reverse complement strand
GCGCCGCGCGGCGCCAACGTGGTCCGCGGGCATCCGTGCCCGCCTCTCGTCAAATCTGTGGGTGACCAGTTGCCTCTGCGCGCCGCGCGGCGCCAACGTGGTCCGCGGGCATCCGTGCCCGCCTCTCGTCAAATCTGTGGGTGACCAGTTGCCTCTGCGCGCACCCCGTCGTCACGGTGGGCAGCACCCCCCCCACTCTCCGAATGCCCGCGCCACCCTCGATGCCCGCGCCACCGACGCGGATACCATGCCACCCGCGCCGGGCCACCCATCCCGATTCCCGGCCAACGGAGACGTCGCCCGATGGCTACCGGCCGCCCCAAGATTGCCCTCATCGGCGCCGGAAGCGCCACCTTCGCCCGCCGCCTGATCGCCGACGTCCTGTCTTGGCCCGAACTGTCGGGCGGCGACATCGCCCTCATGGACGTCGACCAAGGGCGCCTCGACCTGATCGGCCCACTGGCGGCGCGCATGATCCGCGACCTCGGCGTCGGCGCACACCTCACCGTCACCACCGACCGGAAGGTCGCCCTTGAGGGGGCCGACTACGTCATCACCACCCTCGCCGTCGGCTATGCCTACGAACCGGACCGGCCGGACGTGGCCATACCCGAAGCGCACGGACTGCACCAGACCGTCGCCGACACCATCGGCGTGGGCGGCGTCTTCCGCTACCTCCGCACCATGCCCACGCTCCTCGAGATTGGGCGCGAGATCGAACGCGTCTGCCCACACGCCCTCTGGCTCAACTACGTCAACCCGATGGCCATGATCATGTGGACCATCGGCAAGGTCCTGCCCGGGATCCGAAACGTCGGCCTCTGCCATAGCGTGCAAGGCACGGCCGAACGCCTCGCGACGTTTGTTGGGGTCGATCACACCGAGTTGGCCTACAACGTGGCCGGGATCAACCACCAAGCGTGGTTCCTCGACCTGCGCCACGGCACGTATCGGGGGGAGGATCTCTACCCGCGCCTCCGCGAGGCCCTGCACGATCCGGTGCGCTACGAACAGGACCGCGTGCGCTTCGAGGTGATGCGCCACTTTGGGTACTTCGTCACCGAATCCAGTCGCCACATGGCCGAGTACGTGCCGTGGTTCCGTCGCACCGCCGCCGACCGCGAACGCTACACCCCCGAACTCGCGGCGCCCGGCACCGTCGCCCCCGCGACGCCGGTGGCCACCCCCGCCGGGTCCTTGGCCTCGGTCCCCGCGTACCGCGCACCCCTCTGGGAGACCATCCGGCAACAGGCCGCCGGCGAGGCACCGATCGACTACGTGCGCAGCCGCGAGTACTGTTCGGCGATCATCCGTGCCGTCGAGAGCGGTGTGCCGTTCCGCTTCAACGGCAACGTGCCGAACACGGGCTTGATCACCAACCTGCCGGACGGGTGCAACGTCGAGGTGCCGATCTTCGTCGACAACGCCGGCCTGCACCCCGTCCACGTCGGCGACCTTCCCGCGCAACTCGCCGGCATCAACCGCACAAACGTGAACGTGCAGGAACTCGCGGTGCAAGGCTTCCTGGATCGTGACCGCGAGGCGATCTTCCAAGCGTGCGCCCTCGACCCCCTCGCCTCCGCAAGTGCGCCGATCGATGCGATCCGCACCATGGTCGACGAGCTGTTCGTGGCCAACGCCAAGTGGCTTGACGGCTACGAGTCACGCCGGGCGCAGGCGCACGGATAGGTCACCGACGCGACGCCCCCGAGTCGCCGCGCGTTCCATGCCGGATGCGCCACCGCTCAAATCCGTGGCGGCACATCCGGGGAGAACCGCATGGCAATCAAGATCGTGGTCACCAACGTCATGGTGAGCGACCAAACAACGGCATACCACTTTTACACCGAGATCCTTGGCTTTCAGGTGAAAAACGACATCCAGATGGGCGAGGCCCGATGGCTTACCGTTGTCTCGCCGCTGGCACCGGATGGCCCGGAACTCCTCCTCGAACCGATGGGCCACGGCCCCCTCGTTGAGGCCGCTCAGGCGTGGCAGTCAGCCCTACGCGAGAACGGCATCCCCGCCGCCATGTTCGGGGTCGACGACGTCGACGCCGAGTACGCCCGGATCACGGCCCTCGGGCACGCATTCGAGGCGCCACCCCAGTCGGCCGGCCCGGTGCGCTACGCCCGGATTCACGACGGGTGCGGAAACCTGATCCAGATCACCCAGTTCCTCAAGTGACATCCCCACGACCAGATGGGATGCGCCCATGCTAGACTTCCAACGATCCTAGGGGTCGTGCCGGAAGCATGGGCGCATGGGCGCCGCGGTGCGCCACCGGGTCGGAGGAACTTGAATGTCCGGGCGAATCGCGCGCGGGGCGATGGCGTTGGTCGCCGCCGGCTTGGCACTGGCCGTACCGGGCCGGGCATCGGCCGCCTGCCAGACCTACCAAGCGAACGGCAGTCCCTGGACGACGACGACCTGCGACGACGGGTCGCGTGCCACCACCTACCGTGCGCCGGGTAGCCCGTGGTCGACGACCACCTACAACGACGGCACCTCGGCAAGCACCTACGAGTCCGGCGACTGGATCACCACAACGTGGTCGGACGGCACGCGGACGCAGACCTACGTTGGCGGGAACTGGTCCACGACGACCGGTGCGGGCGGGGGCACCGCGCGGACCTATCGCGCGCCGGGAAGCCCCTGGACAACGACCACATGGAACGACGGGTCGCGCGCCGAGACGTACCGTGCGCCGGGAAGCTCATGGACGACGACGACCCTCTCGACCCCTGACGGGTCGAACGCGCAGGGGTCACAGGCACGGGTCGTGTCGCCACCCCTCGCGTCGGCGCGACGCTTGGCGACCCCGACGCCGGTATCGCCATTCGGTGGCGGCCGTACCTACGGCACCAGTCCGGGTACGGCACCATCGCCGCCAAACCGGTCAGCGCCGAGTTACGGGTCAGGTTCTGGCTACGGGGCCGGGTCCGGTTACAGGGCCGGGTCCGGTTACGGGTCAAGTTCCGGCAGCTCGTGGGCGCGAACACCAACCCCAATCACACGCCCCCGACGATGATCGGCGTGCGACGCAATCCCTAGCGGATCTTCCCCCGCGCCGGCACCGGCCACTCCACCTCGATGATCTCGTCGCCAGTGAGCGACCCATCGGCCGGCCGCGCCCCGTGCGCCCGGTAGCCGTAGACCACGTCGTGCAAGTTGGTCGTGCCGCAGGCGTGGTTCGGGATCACATGAATCTTCTCGCCAACACGCGGGCCGGAGGCTCCGGACGCGAGGCGCGACAGGTTCAACACCCCATGTTCCTCGCTCATCTTCTCAAGGAAGATGTCCGGATACTCACGCACGTAGCCGTTCACGCCGCCCGCCTGAAGCGCGTCGTTGGTAAACGTTTTGCTCCCGCCGTCAATCGTTGAGTAGCCGGGGCAACTCGTCGAGATAACCGTCACGAGGACGCTCATCGCGCACTGGTCGATCTCGGCATGGCCGGCACGCCAGAGTGATAGGTCGTTGTAGGCGTACGTGCCCGACCGGTGTTCGGTGCAACCGGCCGCCTTCGAGACGGCCTGCGCGCCCGTCCCACCGCCACTGAACTGCTCGAGGGGGATGCCATCGCGCGCTAAGAGGTCGCGGACCGCCTCGCGGAACTCGCCCATCGGCGGCTTCGTGGGGTAGCACATGAGGCCACCAAAACGGACGCCCGGGCTATCGGCGATCTGGCGGGCGAGCGACTGCGCCTCCTCTGGCGACTGCACACCCGCGCGGTGCATGCCGGTATCCACCTCGATGAGGAGGGTCACTTCCACGCCGGCGACGTCACACGCCTCAGCGATGGCCCGCGCCGTGACCGGTCCGTCGACGGCTACCGTCATCTTGACGCGACGCGCAAGGCGGGTCAGGCGCTCAAGCTTTGGACCACCAACGAGGTTGTACGGGACCAGGATGTCGTGGAAGCCGGCGTCGGCGAAGACCTCGGCCTCACCAAGCTTCTGGCAGGTGATGCCGATCGCCCCGGCCGCGACCTGCATGTGGCCGATCGCGGGGATCTTATGCGTCTTGATATGCGGGCGATTGGCCAGGCCAAGCTCGTCCAGGCTCGCCTGCAGGCGTGCGATATTCCCTTCGAGGCGGTCAAGGTCGACCACCATCGACGGCGTGTCAAGGTCCGCAACCCGTTGCATCGTCCGTCTCCCCTTCGTGCGGGCAGTGTACTCGGGTCACGCGCCCCCGCCGCGGTCGGCATGGCGCTACCCACCGGCACGCGGCGCGATACGCTTGCGCTACAAGCCATGGCACGCACAACCATCGACATCGACGACACCGTCCTCGCCGAGTTGCGTGAGTTGCAGCGGCGCGAGGGGCGCACGTTGGGAAGCCTCACCTCGAAACTGTTGGCGGGAGCACGCACGGTGCGACGCTGCGCGAACGGCACCCCACGTCCGG
>CAILQO010000273.1 GCA_903836285.1 uncultured Chloroflexota bacterium | reverse complement strand
GCAGGCGAGGAACGAGCATACGGTGGGAAAATGAAAACGCCGCGCGGCAGGGAGGAGGAACGACGACATGCGACACCGCGCGACATGGCAGGGGGGGCTGCCCGAATGGTGACGATGGCGCGCGGCGGTGACATTGCCCGGGGAGGCGACGCGCCGCCGCCATGGCTGGCCGCCGTGCCGGTGGGCATCGCCATCGCACTGCTGCCGGCGCTGCTCGTCGTTGGTGCCGTGATCGGGCTTGCGGGTGTGGGGGCGTTGCTTGCACGCCCGAGGCTCGCCGTGTACGCGCTTGCCTTCACGGTGCCGTACCAGGGCCTCGCCGAGACGCGAATCCAGGGGGCGAACGTCACCGCGACGGAGGGCGTGATCCTGCTGCTGCTCGCAGGCTGGGGCACGGCCCGTGCAGCTGGGCGGGTGCCGGCGCCACGCCTGGGACCGTTGACCGTTGCCATTGGGCTCCTGCTGAGCCTGCTCATCCTGAGCTGCGCCGTCGCGCCAAACCTTGTGCTCTCCGCGAAGGAGCTGGTGAAGTGGGCTGAGGTTGCCACGGTCATCGTGATCGGCCAGAGCCTGCTGTCGCGACCGCGGGACCGGGCGTTGCTCTTAGGTGCGCTGACGGCAGCGGCGGTGTCGCAGGCGGTCTACGGGCTGCTGCAATCCACGCTGCTGTGGGGGCCGAGCCACTTCATGATCGGGCCGTGGCTGCTGCGGGCATACGGCAGCTTTGAGCAGCCGAACCCGTTCGGTGGGTACCTGGGGCTGCACCTGCCGCTCGTCGTCTCGGTCGCGGCGTTCGGGACGGCGGGACGGTGGACTCGCGGTGCCGTCGTCGTGAGCGCGGCGGTTATCGGGATGTGCCTGATTGCCACGATGTCGCGGGGGGCGTGGCTTGGGCAGGTAACCGGTCTGCTGGTGGTGGCGTTGGTCGGGAGCAAGGCGGCCCGCCATGCCGTCGCGACCTTTGGGGGCCTCGGTGTGGTGGTGGTCCTGGCGGCGTGGCCGGTGCTGCCGGCAGCCGTCACCGACCGGGTGCAGAGCATCTTCGCGTCTTTGGTGGCGTTTGGCGCAGCGTCGAACGCGCTGACCCCGGAGAACTGGGCGGTGATGGAGCGGCTCTCCCAGTGGACGGCAGGCTGGCGCATGTTCGCCGCGAACCCGCTCGTTGGTGTCGGGATCGGGAACTACAACAGCGTCTACGCCGACTACCGCCTGCCGGAATGGCCGGTGGCGCTCGGGCACGCACACAACCACTACCTGACGGTCGCGGCGGAGGCGGGGACCTTTGCCGCGGTCGCCTACGTTGTCTTGCTGGTCGTGGCGGTGCGCCAGACGTTGCGGGGATGGCGCACGGCGTCGACGCCGTTCAGCCGCGCGATCGGGCTTGGCGCGCTCGGCAGCATCGGCGCCTTGGCGACCCACAACATGGTGGACGTGCTGTTCGTCCACGGCATGAGCGTCACGATCGGGCTGATCCTGTTGCTGGCCGGCGCGGGTGCGGAGGAACCCGGGCGCGAGTAGCGTGCGGCTGGTGTCGCTGCCGTCGTTGGTGTGCTGGTCTACATTCTTGCCCGCTGAGGCGCCGCCTCGCCGTGTCCGCCACCCCAGCAGGCGAGGAACGACCACACTGGGCGAGAGAAAACGGGAGGGGGATACGGTGGCTGCGACCGGTTCGAGACCGGACTGGTGGTGGGTGCCGGTGGGACGGTGCTTTGAGCGCGGGGCCAGACGGTACGATGGCCGGGCAACGTATCGTGTACCACCGCCGCCCGCATGCGCATCGACGGCATGGCGCGCCGATACGAGCAGGGATGCCCCGGCGGACCCGGAACGCAACCCCCACGACCGACACTGGACCGCAGACACGTGACCGCTCCCGCGGCGACCGCCGCCCTTGCCCGCGACCGTGCGGGTACCGACCCCCCCGTGGAGCACGCCGACGGTGCCGACCCCACGCCTGAGAACGTCGGCCGACGCTTCTTCACGTGGCGGACCGGCGCCAGCTTCCTGTTCGGCGTCGCCATCCTCGCCTGGGTGGTCCGCTCGAGTGCCCTCGACCCGGCCGACGTCATCGAGAAACTGCGCGCCATTGACCTCAGGTGGTACGCGCTTGCGGTCGGCTCCTACCTCACCACCTTCCCGTTCCGGGGCCTCCGGTGGCAGCGCCTGCTCGCCCACAACGGCACCCGCCTGCCAGTGCGACCGCTCACGGAGGTCATCTTCCTCTCGTGGTTCGTCAACAGCGTCATGCCCGGCAAGGTCGGCGACGTCTACCGCGCCTACCTGCTCAAGCGCGAGTTCGGCCTCTCGATCAGCCGGACGGTCGGCACCGTGCTCGCCGAACGCGTCGCGGACATCGTGATGCTCGTCTCCGTGCTGGGCATCTCCGGGGCCATCGTCCTTGGCGACCATGTCGACCCGCGTATCACCCGGATCCTGGAGTTCGGGTGGGCCGGCGTCGTCCTGATGCTGGGCGGGCTGTGGGTGATGCACCGCTACGGCAGCGTGATCGTGCGTGTCCTCCCCGCGCGCATCCAGGAGACCTATCACCGGTTTGCGGGAGGGACCTTTGCCTCCTTCCGGAACCCGCACGTCCTCGCGCTCCTCACGGCCCTCGCGTGGGCATCGGAAGCCGGGCGCCTCTACTGCGTCGTGCGTAGCCTTGGGGTGGCGATCACGCCGGTCGAGTCGCTCTTCACCGTCGCGGCGATCTCGCTGGCGCTCATCATCCCCACGCCCGGCGGGCTTGGCGGTGTGGAGGCGGCCTTCATTGGCGTGATGCCGCTGTTCGGCGTGCCCCCGTCCGTCGCGATTGTGGTGGCCTTCCTCGACCGGCTCATCAGCTACTACGGGATCATCGCGACTGGCCTCCCCGCGTTCGTGCTGTCCCGCCGCGGCCGGTAGGCGTGAAGGTCGCCGTCGAGTACACCGCCGGGGTCCGCCAGCCAGCGGGCGTGGGGCGCTACACGAGGGGGATCACCGGCGCACTCGCACGGGCGATGGCCACGGACGGACCGGTGCGCGGCGGCGGAAGTGAGCGGCATCGCCTGACCCTGCTGTGGGCGGGGCCGGCGACCCTGCCCCTGCCGCAAGGCTGGCCGGGAGACGTCCGAACGCTGAGGCTCCCCTTGCCGGAGCGGTGGATGACGGTGGCGTGGCAACGGCTGCGCGTGCCGTTCCCGGCCGACACGTATGCGGGTGGCGCGGACATCGTGTATGCCCCGGACTTTGCGCTTCCCCCGCGCCGGCGCGCCCCGGGCGTGGTGACGGTCCACGACCTGTCGTACCTGCTCTTCCCGGAGACGCACTACCCGCCGCTGCGTCGGTTCCTCGAGGCGACGGTGCCACGCAGCATCGCGGCGGCGGCACTGGTGTTTGCGGACTCGGAGCAGACGCGGGATGACGTGGTGAACCACCTCGGCACCGACCCGGCGAAGGTGGTGACGGTCCTGTCGGCGCCCGACGCGACCTTCCGGCCGATGCCCCTAGACCGGGTCCGGCGCGCGAGGGAACGATGGGGCGTCGCCGATGGCCCGTACCTCGTATCGGTCGGGACGATCCAGCCGCGCAAGAACTTGCCGGTCGTCTTCGAGGCGTTGCGACAGCTGCCGGAGGCGGTGCGGTTGGTGCACGTGGGGCGCCCGGGGTGGCTGTGTGACCCGATCTTTGCGGCCCTCGATGCGAGCGGCGTGACGCATCGGGTGCAGATCTTGCAGGGCGTCGACGATGAGGACTTGGCGGCGCTCTACTCCGGGGCGGCGGCGTGTGTGTTTCCGTCGAAGTACGAGGGCTTTGGGCTGCCGGCGGTGGAGGCGATGGCGTGCGGCGTGCCGGTGATCGCCTCGCATGCGGGTTCGCTGGCGGAGGTGGTGCAGGACGCGGGCATCATTGTGGACCCAGACGATAGTTCGGCAATCGCAACGGGGACGCGTCGGCTGATGGAGGACGCGGCGTTTCGGGCGGACTTGGTGGCGCGGGGGTTTGCGCAGGCGTCGCGCTTCCGTTGGGATGATGCTGGGGCGCAGGTATTGCGGGAGTTCAAGCGGGTGGCGGGGGTGGGGTGAGCGAGGAACGTGCGGCCGAATCCCCTAGCCTTCGGGGAGCGTGCGGCCGGATCCCCCCGGCGACGGGCCCAACCCCCCGGGTCCCCTTCGCTGCGAGGCCGAATCACCATAGCCCTTGGGGAGGATGGGCCTAACCCCCCTAGCCCCCCTTCCCTGCGAGGGAAGGGGGGAACAGCCTCCTCCGGAGGCGCACCGCTACGGGTGACGAGGCGCGAGGCCTCCCCTACCCCACGGAGGAGCCGTTGACCTGATAGTCGCGGACGACTGCCTCGTCGAGTTCTACGCCGATGCCCGGACGGTTGAGGACGTGGGCCATGCCGTCACCGTCGACATCGATGCCGAGGCCGCCGAAGAGGTTCATGTTCATCGGCGTCTCGGGCAACGCGTACTCGAGGTAGCGCGCGTTCGGGATCGCGGCGATGAGGTGCATCGTCGCCGCCTTGATGAGGCCGGTACTCCACGCATGCGGGATGCAGGGCAGGCCACGGTCGTGCGCGAGGTGGGCGATTCGCAGCGCCTCCGTGATCCCACCGCAGCGTGTGACGTCGGGTTGGACCACGCTTACGTGCCCGCGATCCATCAGGTCGATGAACTCGTAGCGGCCCATGCAGTTCTCGCCGGCGGCGGTGCGGATGGTCGTGCCGGCGGCGACGCGCGCAAACCCATTGAGGTCGTCGGGCGGCAGGAACTCTTCGAGCCAGTACGGCCGGTACGGTTCGATCGCACGGGCGAAGTCGAGCACGCGCGAGGCGTCCCACCCCCAGTCCAGGTCTGGCCCTGGGTAGAAGCCGAGGTCGATCATCACCTCCATGCGGTCACCGGCGGCCTCGCGGGCGGCTCCGACGAGGGCGGCGTCGGCCGCGACATCGAAGCCCATCGGACCCCACCCGAGCTTGATCGCCGTGAAGCCCCGGTCGCGCCACCGGCGTACTTCGGCGAAGGCGGCGTCCGGTGTTTCCGGCATGAGCACACTGGCGTAGGCCGGGACGGAGGTGCGGAGGGCGCCGCCGAGGAGCTTGTGGATCGGCTGGCCGAGCGCCTTGCCCTTGATGTCCCAGAGGGCGAGGTCGATGCCACTCATCGCTTGGATCGCGGCGCCGCGTCGGCCGTACCAGACCGACGCGCGGTACATGCGCTCCCAGAGGCGTTCAATGTCGCGCGGGTCTTCCCCGATCAGGACGTGGGCGAGGCCGGTGCAGACGCGGTGTGACCGAGGCGCCTCAATGATTGCGCGGATGACTTCGGGCGATGAGTCGACCTCGCCAACGCCGGTGATGCCCGCGTCGGTATGCACCCGGATGACGATGGCGTCTTGGGCACTGTCGTTGATGTGCAAGACATCTGGGACCCGCAGGACGATCGTTTCGACTGCAGTGATGCGCATCGCGGTCGGACTCCTCTCGCGTTTCGACGTGAGCGGGGGGTGAAGCGGTCTCCTTGACCACCGCACCCTTGTTGCGAGGAGAGGCGCTACCCCCGAGTGCAGCGGAATCTCCGTAGCGCTCTGGTGGGCCTACACCCCTCGAGCCATCAGGGGGGCCCCCTCCCCAACGAAAGCGTCCACCCTCCTTCGTCGGGTGGTCAATCTGTCCCGTCAACGGCCCCCGTTGCGACGGGAGAGGGGCTATCTGCAAGCCTTCCCCGTTGCGGCGGGAAAGAGGCATGCTCACACAGACGGCGGCGCCGCCCCTCGGTATTCCACG
>CAILQO010000272.1 GCA_903836285.1 uncultured Chloroflexota bacterium | reverse complement strand
GGCTGCAGCGATTGGGGCAGGTGCCAACGCCAGTGCGGTGGCGAGCCCGCCCGTATCTGTGATCGATCCAATGACCGCGTTCCCGGCCGGGTCCAGGAGGTCGATGGTAAGCATGCCTGCGTTGGTGACGTCCATGTCGGCGGTTGCGCCTGTGACCGACGACGTCGAGCTGAAGCCGACCGCCCCCGCGGCACGCAGGCTGGACTGCAAACGGGAGGCCACCTGCGCAAGCCTGTCCACCGGTGCATACGCCACGGTCACGCTCTCGGATTGCGCCTGCACGTCCAGTTGGGCACCAGTGATTGTCGTGCCGGACGTTCCCAAGCCGAGCGCCGCAGGTGCCCCAGTGATCGTCAGCGTCGCGTCGGTGTTGTTCGTCGCGACGGTGAAGGTCCCGGACGCCACCGCCACGGTCGCCCCGATCAAGTTGCCTCGCGTACTCGACGCCACGACGTCGATGCCCCTCAACGCCGCCTGCAGTCGCGCGCGCACTTGCTCAAGCGTGTCCGTCGGGGCGTACGAGACGTCGACATACTCGGACTGCGCGACGGTCTGCACGCCGCTCGACAGCTGCGACGTGGCCTTGGTCGACGAGTCGATACCGAGGCGCTGCGCGAGGGTCCCGGTGACGTCGGTGACCGTGAAGATGTCGGTGTTGGCCGATGACGATGGCCGGAGGTCAATCGCCATCGCGCCGGCAGTCGTGGCGCCGAAGTCGACCACTGGTGGCACACCGCCGTCGCCCGTCCCGCCGATGGCAGGCCACTCGTAGTTGTTGAGCAGGCCCGCCGCCCTCGCCGCGACAGCCGCGAGCGTTTCGCTGGACGAGTACGCCACGGTGATCGGCGGGGCAGTGTTCAGCCCGCTCGCATCGAAGATGTCTATTCGGAACTGGCCACCGGTGGAGCCGACCTCCCCGACGGTGTTCTGGTCCGTCGCCGCCGCGGTTACGGTGACGTCCGCGGTCGCACGAAGGGTCCCGCCGGAGGTAATCCCGACCTCCTGCAAGGTGGACGCATCGGGCGCCCCACCGGTGCCCGCGGGGACGTTGATGGCGACGGTGAGTGTCCCGGCCGTACCCACCCCGATCTCCGCAACCGTGGTTGAGCCTTGCGCGGGCTGCCGGTCGGTCACAGGGGACGCGGACCCGAACAGCGCCGCGAGCGCGCTTCCGGTATCGCTCAACAAGCCCAACGAGGTGGTACCCGAGTCGAGCTTGAGCCGCCCGTTCGCCACGGTTGCGGTGAAGCCGGCCCCGGCGCCGTTGATCGTGTCGCGCAGGTCAAAGAGCGTGTCGACCGACCCGTCGTAGGTCAGTCCGGTCACTTGGTCCGCCGTGAACGTCTGCAGGCCCCCGCCGATCGAGCCATCCAGCCCACTCAGCGTCGTGACGTCGCCGAGGTCGCGCGTTCGGGCCGCACTGACCACCACGCGCAGCACATTGGCAGCGATGGACTGGTCGGCCCCGACCTGCGCGCCCAGGCCGCTCCCGCCTCCACGCAGCGATACCGTCGTGTTCTTGTTGAGCAGCGCCGTCCCGTTGAACTGCGTCGCCGTCGCGATGCGGTCCACCTCGGCCACCAGCGCGCTGACCTCGGACTGGATGATTGCCCGGTCGGACGTCGTCAAGGTGTCGTTCGCGGCCATGACGGCCAATTCACGAACCCTCCCGAGCAGACGGTGGGTCTCCGCGAGGCCCCCCTCGGCGGTCTGCACCAGGCTCACGGTGTCTTGCGCGTTGCGCGCCGCCTGCGTCAACCCGCGGACCTGGTTCCGCAGTCGCTCGGCAATCGCGAGGCCGGCGGCGTCATCGCTGGCGCTGCCTATGCGGTGACCCGACGCGAGGCGGCGGCTCGACTGCGCGACAGTGTCCTGGCTGCGGCCGAGCGCCCGTACTGCCACGCTCGATGCGCTGTTGAAGCTGATCCGCAGTGCCATCAAGCCGTTCCCGCTCCCGACTTCCCGGCCCTGCTTGGCCACCTCGCGCCGGCACACTGGGCCTGGGGCGAGTTGCTCCGGCGCGCCTATGGACGCGCCGCGCTCGAGCTAAGGGAACCCCCGCTCCTTTGGAGTTGTCGGACATGCGTGAGGACTTGGGTAGTTAACGGAACAACTCAAAACGAGCCGCGCAGGAATTGGTTGCGAGAACCACCGCCGCAGTTGCGCGCCACGCACGCGCGACGCGGCGGCGGGTCAGCGTAGCGCCCCTCTCACAACCCTCTTTAGCGCAGCGCCTGTCAATTCCTCCTACGGAGGCGCTTCGCTGACGAGGACTCGAGTACTCGGATAACGATTGGCGCACGCCGTACTGCAACCGGGGAGGGGTTGGAGACGTACTCGCCCCTCTCCCACCGCAGTGGGGGAGGGGTTGGGGAGGGGGCTCCTAGCAGGTTGGCGCCTAGCGGAACGCGGCGGTGGCGCGGTCGCCCCGGTACGTACCGGTCGGCCATCGGCTGCGTTTCGAGGGGCCAGCACCGGGGACCGGGC
>CAILQO010000271.1 GCA_903836285.1 uncultured Chloroflexota bacterium | reverse complement strand
GTTTAGGCCATAGACCACCGGATCAAGCAGGGCCGTCCCCCGCGCGTTGCTCACCGGCACGCCGAGCGGCACCACCCGCAGCCCAATGGTCGCCGTCGCGTCCGTACCTGCGTCTGCAACGGCACCCGGTGCGGAGACGATCACGGACCACGTGTCGCCCCGGCCCGAAACGGCGGCGATGACCGGTGGCGTACCGGTAACGCCCGGCCCCGCGTCCACCGCGAAGGTGGGGATGGCAACCCCGGTGACCGGTTCGGAGAGGGTCACGGTGAAAGCCATCGCGGGCCCGCGTGTCAGCGCCGCGGCGCCGCCGGTGCGCACGATCGACGTCACCACCGGTGCGTCGGTGTCGATCACGAAGGTCTCACCTTCGGTCACGACCGTCCCGACATTCCCCGCCACGTCGCTCCCGGACAACGCCACCCGTGCGGTGCCGTCGAGCCGCGCCGCGCCATCAGCCACCAGCACGCCGTAGGTGAACGCGAGCGGCCGGGCACCGCCCATCGGTACGGGACCGAGATCGTCCGTCCCGGGGCGGTCGATGGCGATCACGGGGCTGCCGACCAGCGGCTCGCTCGGAGTGACGATGAGGTCCAGGTTGCCGGGGCCGATTGGCCGGCCGGCGACTCGACCCGGGTACGCTACGCGGTAGGTCGGCCCAACATTGTCCAGCGCGAACCGCTCGTTGCGGTAGGCGACGTCCGGGTTGGTCAGGCGCCCGCCCGAGCTTCCCGTTACTGGCGCGCCTTCCGGCACCACGCGCAAGCCGATCGTTGCGCCGCGATCTGCGCCGTAGTCGCCTCGAGCCCCATCCAATGCCACCCGTACGGTCCAGTTGGTGCCGGTTCCCTCAACCGACGTGACGAACGGGGTCTGGCCGCTGATCCCCGGACCGCTGACCACCGCGAACGATGGTGGCGCGATGCCGGTGACTGGCTCGGACAGCACCACCGTGAAGGTGGCCCCGTTGGATACGGCCGATGCGCCGATCAGTTCCGGTGCGCCGCTCGCACGGATGATGTCGAGCACCACTGGCACCGTGCGCGCCAAGCGGAACCGTTCCTCGTGGTCGGTTGGGATGCCGCTCGCGAGTGCGACCCCCGCCGCGTTGGCGATGCCACTAGGCAGCACCTCGATGCCGATGGTCGCGTTGCCGATGCCAGTGGCCCCCGCGGCGTCGACGGCGACTCGCCACGTCGTGCCTGCGCCGGTGGTACCCGTCACGACCGGCAGTCGCCCGACCAACCCAGTCGCTGGGGCGATGCGGAACGACTCGGCCGTCACGCCGGTGACCGGCTCGGAGAAAATCACCGTGAAGGTGAGCGCGCCCGGTTCGGTGACCTCGGGCCTGCCGAACGCGCGTTCGATCGCGAAGGTCGTGGGCGGCGCCTTGGCCGGGTCGAACCCTTCCGGGAGACCAATGGGGAGGCGGGCAAGCTGGACGATGCTGAGGAGCGGCGTGACCGCGTCGGTTCGGTACTTCGACGGGTCGACTGGGCCTTCGGGCAGGGCGTGAAGCACCCCGTCGGGGCCGACCCCGTAGAGCGAGTGCCCGGAAATGCCGCTCGCGTCCCAAAGCACTGAGCCCGGTGGGGGAGGCGCGAGGTCAAGCGTCTCGATCGCTGCAATGGGCAGGCGTGACACGACGGCACTGCCGACAATCGCGGCGGTGTCTGGGCGTGACGGGTCAAGCCACTCAAGCCGACCGTTCGCATCGACTGCGTAGTGGTCACCCGTCGGCGCCTCGACGACGGACCGCACGGTTCGCGTTCCGGTCACGGGGTCGGTGACGGCATGAGCGAGGTCGGCGAGCCGTCCGTCGGAGGCGGCGACGCGCACGGTGTCCGCACCCGGTACTGGCGTCGCAGCGTACGTGACGACGGTCGGGGCGGGGGTTGGCACGGGGGTCGGCGTCGCCGGCTTCAGAGCACCGGATGAGACGGGGTTTTCGCCAGAGCTGGTCGTCGTGGATGGCCCACCAGCCGATGGCGCCAGAACTGTGGCAGTGAGCAGGAAGGTCTCGTTGGCACCAGAGACCGAGGCGCTCGCGAGGGTGTTCCCGGCGACGTCGGTTGTGGCGGCGCCCGCTGGCACTACGGTGAGGCCAAGCGAGGCGGTGCCCGACCCGTCACCGGTCGTGCCGGCGACGCCGAGGGTGACCGTCCAAGTGGTTCCTGAGCCGGTGACCGAGGCGATGGTCGCGGCAGATCCGCCGATCGTTGCGCCTGACGCGACGGCGAAGTTCGCGGCCCCGAGACCGGAGACCGCTTCGGAGAAGGTCACCGTAAAACTGGGTGCGGTCGCACCGGTTGTCGCCTGCACCGCGCCGCCGCCCGCCGTGGCACAGGGGAGGCGGTGAGCGGAGCCTCCCCGCGCCGCCGACCGCGCGAGCGACTTGAGAGTCGCGCGGGCGCGCAAGCGGCGGGCCATGCTGCCGCTGCGGCGCGCCGGCGCGGCGGGG
>CAILQO010000270.1 GCA_903836285.1 uncultured Chloroflexota bacterium | reverse complement strand
GACGGGAGTGTCGTGTGGACACTCGAGGGGCCGCGCACGCTCGGGCGCCTAGCGTTCGGCGAGACGCGCACCGACGAGTTGCACGGGGGCGCCATCGAGTTGCGCAACGTCGTGTATGTGCGGCGCCCCGTGCCGCGGTAGCGGTTACGCGCCCCAAGTACGCCCGGCGGCGCGTTCGGCGCGGTACCACTCGACGGTCTGCCGCAAGCCTTCCTCGAAGGGCATCAGGGCCTGCCACCCGAACCGATCATGCGCGCGAGAGGTGTCGAGGCAGCGCCGCGGTTGGCCGTTCGGCTTTGAGGCGTCCCACGTGATGCGCCCAGTGAAGCCGGTCGCGTGGGCGATCAGCTCGGTGAGTTCGCGAATGCTGACCTCCCGCCCAGACCCGAGGTTGACCGGGTCGGACCCGTCGTATCGCTCGGTCGCGGCGACGAGGCCGGCGGCGGCGTCGGTGACGTGCAGGAACTCACGCGTCGGCGACCCGTCACCCCACGCCACAACCTCGTCGAGGCCACGGTCGACGGCGTCGAGGTACTTCACGACCAGCATCGGGATGACGTGGCCGTCCGGGCCAAAGTTGTCGAAGGGGCCGTAGAGGTTCGTCGGCATCAGGTAGATGGCGTCGGTACCGTACTGCTGCCGGTACGCCTGCGACTGGACCAGAAGCATCTTCTTGGCGAGGCCGTACGGGGCGTTCGTCTCTTCGGGGTAGCCGTTCCAGATGTCGTCCTCGCGGAATGGCACGGGAGTGAACTTCGGGTAGCTGCAGATGGTCCCGCAGGCGACGAACTTGCGCAGGCCCACGCGGCGCGCATGTTCAAGGAGGTGCGTGCCCATCATGAGGTTGTCGTGGAAGAAGTCGCCGGGATGCTCGCGGTTGGCGCCGATGCCCCCCACGACGGCGGCGAGATGGATCACGACATCCGGGCGGTGGTCGGCGTAGAACCGCGCGACGCCATCCTCAAGGCGCAGGTCGTACTGCGCGCTGCGGGGAATGGTGACGTGGCGGTAGCCCCGCGAGTTCAGGGTGCCGACGACGTGCCGCCCGAGGAACCCGGCACCACCGGTGACGGCGATGCGCGCGTCGCGCAACCAATCGGCCGGTTCACCCGGCAAGGGCACGACGTGGATGGCGGCGTCGGACGTTTGGTCGGTCATCGAGGGGCCTTCCGGGTCTGCGGGAATCGCATCGCAGGATGACGTAACGCCGCGACGCGCACGTGCATCGTACCGACTCGGTCGGTCGAGGTGCCCCTGCAGTGTGCCGGTTGGCACCGGTCAGTCGCGAGTGGCGGGCATCGTGCCTTGGCTAGTCAGCGTCGGCCCGCGTGGCACGTTTCGAACCCGGATCAGGTCGGCAAGCATCCCGATGGCGACGAAGTGGATCACCGAGACGCTCAACAGTGCGGCGAGGATGCCGATCACGGTGGTGCCGATTGCAAGCCAGAGGCCCCACGCCAGGATGGCAAGGATGGCGGTGCCAACCGCGAACGTCAGGAACAGCTTGATCGGGTTGTAGTAGACGCACGCCTGCAACACGATTTGGGTAGTGCGTGGGATGTCGCGCGCGAGGCGCACCTTGCTGGACCCAACGCGGCGGTGGTACTCGATCGGCAGGTACTTCACGAAGTACCCATTGCTGAGGGCCGCAAGGGTGATCGTCGTGGTGAAGCTATACCCCTGCGAGATCACGTGGAAGTACTGTCGCGCGAGGGCGGTACGGAAGACGCGCAGGCCGCTGTTCACGTCGGG
>CAILQO010000269.1 GCA_903836285.1 uncultured Chloroflexota bacterium | reverse complement strand
GCCCCGCGCGCGTCCACGAGCGACCGACCGCTCACCAATGCCCAGCGGACTTGGTGTCCGCATGCAGTCATCTCCACCTCACCCTCAACGCCGATTGAGTACCGCAAGGTTGCCGACCATCACTTGAACGCCCGTTCTGGTACGAATGTTCTATACTGGCGCCCATGGCCATCACTCGTCGACCCATCCGCGACCGTCCCGACGCCATTCCGCTCTCCATTGTCGACCTCGCACCGTGGGGCAGCGACCCGATTGAAGCGTCACCACATGCTCCGGTCGAACCCATCCATCAAGCCGACAGCGACGCGTACCTCGATCAGACATCAACCGCCCAAAGCGGTACCTCACGAGCCACGCGCCGGGGCCGACGG
Source organism: uncultured Chloroflexota bacterium (assembly GCA_903836285.1). Taxonomy (GTDB): domain Bacteria; phylum Chloroflexota; class UBA11872; order UBA12225; family UBA12225; genus CAILQO01. The sequence continues at coordinate 4,358 of CAILQO010000269.1, read as the reverse complement.
TCGTCACCCGGAACCCGACCGGCCGCACGCGTGCGCGGCCCGAAACCCGACGTGCCGCCGTCCACCGACACCGGCGCCGCCCTCTCTCGGGCATTCAGTGCCCTCGCGTCCCGGTCACACACCGTCCGCGATATGGACGCACGCCTCGGGCGGGCAGGGTTCGCCCCCGAAGCGGTCGATGGCGCCGTCACGCGTCTGCAAGACCTCGGCTACCTCAACGACGCCGCCTTCGCGGACGCGTGGGTGGCCACGCGCCGTGCGAACCGCCTCCACGGCACGATGCGACTGCGCCACGACCTTGCGCGGCACGGCGTCGACGCGGCGACCATCGACGTCGCCATCGCCGACGACGGCAACGAAGAGGCGCGCGCTACCGCCGTCGCCGCCCGCGCCGTCGCGTCGCTTGGCGGCGCCGACCGCGCCACCGCAACGCGTCGCCTCGCCGGACTCCTCGCCCGCCGCGGGTTCGCTGCAGGAGTTGTCTCGCGAGTCGTTCGCGCCGCCCTCGAGGGTTGGGGCACGGGAACCCCTGTCGACCACGATCAGACCGAAGACGGCGAGCTTACTGAGGCCGGGTAACCGCCTCAGGGAGGCAGCGTACGATGGCCCGCATGACGCTTCCCAACGGCACGATTCGCCCGTTCGACCCAGACGGCAACGACTACGCGTCCCTTGCTCGAATCCTCGCAGCCAACGATCCCGACGCTGGCCACTACGAGGACGCAGTTCGCGCGGACGACCGCGACTGGGATCACGCGCGCTTCGAAAAGTACCGGTGGGTCGCCGTCGAACCCGATGGGACGGTCGTCGGATTCATCGACGCGCTTCACCACCCGCGCCAGTTCGAGGCGTGGCGCTACCTCGTGCTGCCGTTCGTACACCCGGACGCCCAACGGCAAGGGTGGGGCACCGCCCTCCTTGCGCACGCCGAGGCCTTCGTGCGCGCCCGCGGCGCCCGCGAGCTGCGCGCCGAGGCCCGTGAAGACATCCCTGCGGGAGTCGCATTCGCCAAGCGCCACGGATTCGAAGTCGCCGCGCGCTCATGGCAAGGGCGCCTAAACCTCGACGCGTTCGACCCGGCACGCTTCGGTGATCCTCACGCGTTAGCCGCCGCCAGTGGCGTCAGACTCGTCATCCTCGCCGATGAGGTGGCGCGCGACCCCGATGCCCTCGAACGGGTCTACCACCTCGTACGCGAAGTCGAAGCCGACGTGCCGCGCGTCACCCCCGTCACCGAACTCGACTTCGAACAGTGGCAGCGACAGTCGATCGAACGCCCCGGACTGATCCGTGAGGCGTACTTCCTCGCGGTGCGCGACGGCGAGTACGTCGGCGTGAGCTTCCTCCGCCGTTCGCCCGGCCTACCCGGGGTAATCAGTCAAGGGTTGACCGGCGTTGCCCGAACCGCCCGTGGGCGGGGCATCGCGCTTGCCCTCAAAGTGGCGACCACCACCTATGCGAAGGCCGACGGCGCGCGCGAGTTGCGGACGTGGAACAGCGACCGCAACCACGCAATCCTCCGGATCAACGATGCGATGGGCTTCGTGCGCGAGGCCGCCGGCCTGGACCTCAGCAAGGCCATCACCCCGGCGACAGCAACCGGTGGCGCGCCTCATCCTGACACGTGACGAACACACCGAGGTCGGCGCGGCGCCCGGTGGCGGCACTGGGACACGGTGACCACTCGTACTTCGGCCAACCAGTTCAGGAGGGAGACCCCCCGCCGTGCTGCAATGTAGTGAGATCACGTACCGGTACTGTCCATGCTTTTGTCGCCCTGCCGGGCCGTCCCGATGAGACACCGGGGACGCACTACCCAAATAGGTCAAGCGATCCACGCACGTTCACGCGGAAGCTCCCATGCGTCCGCGTCGACGCCCCGACCACCATCGACGTAGGATTTGGGGTCCACACCGGACGAAGGGAAGCACATATGTCCGCCTACGTCGTGGTGCACTTCAATCTCAAGGACGCTGAGCAGTGGAAGGCGTACGGCCAGGCCTCCGGGCCCCTGGTGGCGGCGCACGGCGGCAAGCTAGTGTCACGTGGGCCGGCTGAGGTCTTGTCCGGCGCCCACGACCGGGCATCGATGGTCATCATCGAGTTCCCAGACCGCGAATCCGCCAAGCGTTGGTACGAATCTCCCGAGTATCAGGCGATCATCCCGCTCCGCGACTCGGGCATGGACAGCGTCTTCATCCTCGGCGGAGCATTTCTCCCGTAACGAGACTCCCCTGCCCCCGTTCGCCTCGATGCGAAACGGGGGCGCACGAGCAAATGCGGCGGCGCAACTGCGCCTACGGTGTCACGACGACCCGTAGGCCGGCGCCCCGACGGGTCACGTCGAATGCCTCATGGACCGCCGCCAACGGGAACCGGTGCGACACCAGTGCCGACGCATCGATCCGCCCCTCGGACAAGAGGCCAAGCGCCACCCGGAAATCCTCCGACGTACACGCGCTCGTCCCCGTGACGATGAGTTCGCCATAGTGGATGAGGTTCGCCGAGATCGTCGCCTCACCCGCGCCGGCGTAGCCCGCGAAGAGGTTCACTCGCCCGCCGGGCCGCACCCACCGCAGCAGGTCCATGACGAGGCCCGGAACACCGATTGCTGCGATCGCCACGTCGGCACCGTAGCCGCCGCTTCGCGCTCGAATGGCGTCGCCGACATCGTGCGCGGTCGGGTCAATCGCCTCAGTTGCGCCCATCGAGAGGGCCTGTTCGCGTCGCGCCGCCGACGGTTCGGAGACGATCACCGCACGTGCCCCCGCCAGTCGCGACATCTGGACGTGCATCAGGCCGATCGGCCCAGCACCCGCCACCAAGACGACGTCGCCGACCGTCACTTGCGACTTTCGTTGGCCGTTCACGACGCACGCCAGTGGTTCGGCCAACGATGCCTCGGCGTCCGGCAGGGTGTCGGGCACGCGAAACAGGATCCGGCGGCGCGCGGCGTGCGCCGGCACCAACATGTATTCAGCGAAGCCGCCGTCGTACTTGTAGCCAAACGCCTCGCGTCGGGTGCAATGGTTCTCAAGCCCGATCACGCAGAACCGGCACGCCCCGCAGGTGATCCCTGGAGGCAAGGTGACGCGCGTCCCGACCGGCACGCCGGGAATCGCCTCGGCACCGTCGCCGTGCGCCACGACCGTGGCCGCGATCTCATGTCCAAGCACCCGGGGTGGCACGACGCCGCGCGTCTTGCCGCCCGAGAGGATGCGCAGATCCGTCCCGCAGACGGCGCACGCACCCACGCGCAGGAGCACCTCGCCGGGGCCGGGGACAGGAACGGGCACATCTCGCAGCGCCATCTCGTTGGGGCCAAGAAAGAACGCCCCTTGCATCGTCGTCGCCACCGCTTCTCCTCACTCACGGGGCCGATTCCGCGCGTCGCGGCGCCCTGGCCAGTGTACGTACGCGCTAGGGGCCGTCCGACCCTCGCACGGCGCCACGTCGGCCCGGTACCTTAGAACGCATGTCCCAAGACCCATGGACGCGGCCGGCCGACCCCGACGCACGTGATGCCTTCGACCGATATGCCTTGCATCCCGGGCCGAGCGACGCCACGCACGATGGAGGGTCAAGCCGTTTCGACCCGGCTGCTGAGCTTGGTCCACCGCCGGACGACGACCTCGGCCCGATCGAAAGCTTCGTGGCGCCGTCGTCGGAAGTTGGTCGGCGCGACACGGAATTGGGGTCCGGCGCAGAGGCGGGCAGGGATGCCCGCGGACCAATCGGGCGCGACCGGGAACCGCCTCCGCCGTCGCCGCCGTACACCGGACCCTCCCCGGAGATTCTCGCGTTCCTCACCAAGCAACTCAACCCGCCGCAAGTTGATGCGGTGACGTATGGCGACGGCCCGCTCCTCATCTTGGCCGGTGCCGGTTCCGGGAAGACTCGCGTCATCGCCTACCGCATCGCTTTCCTCTTGAAGGAGCGCCACGTCCGCCCGTGGCAGGTTCTCGCGGTCACCTTCACCAATAAGGCCGCCAAGGAACTCACCGAACGCGTCATCGGCCTTGCCGGTGAGGCCGACGCCCGACAGGTGCGCATGGGCACCTTCCACGGCCTGTGCGCCCGCTTCCTGCGCCTGCCCGCCTCACGCGGCGGCGCCCCGGCAATCGACTACCTCGGCAAGCCATACACGCGCGACTTCACGATCTACGACACCGACGACCAAGTACGCCTCTTGCGACGGCTCTACGCCGACGCCGGTATCAATCTGAAGGACCCGACGCCGCAGACGGTCATCAACGCCATCTCGCGCCACAAGGACCACCTACGGTCGCCCGCCCAAGCCGCGGCCGAAGCGAAGTTACCCCACGAGAAGTCGGTCGCCGAGTTGTATCGGCGCTATC
>CAILQO010000268.1 GCA_903836285.1 uncultured Chloroflexota bacterium | reverse complement strand
GTCGTCGTGGCGGCGTCGCGCCACGTGATGGCCTTCGTGTAGCCACGGTACCGGTACGCTCGGCGGTCATGAGTCTGGCCCACATGTGGTGCCTCGAAAGTACGCGCCTGTCTCCGAGTGGTCGCAGTTGACGCTCACCCACCAAAGGTTGGTCGGCAAGACGTGTCCCTGAATCGATGGAATAACTCGCAAACCACATTCGCCGCCATGGTCATCCTGGTCGCGTTGGCATACCCGGTCTGGTCAATCATGCTCCGGCCTGACCTCGACCTTTGGCGAACGGACGACGCCGGCGAGACACATCTCCTCCGGTTTTACGCGGTGCAACGCGCGCTAGCCGACACACCCTCGTTTCCACGGTGGATCGCGTCGCTCTATCGCGGGTACGGCTACCCAATCTTCACGTACTACTCCCCACTCGTCTACCTCGCAGCGATCCCAGGCATGGCACTCGGCCTCTCCTCGTGGGATGCCTTCCGGTTACTGGGGATCGCATCAATCTTCTTGGGTGGCACAGGGACGTATGCCCTTGTGCGGATGACGTCGTCCCCGGCCAAGCGAATGGATGGCTACGTGCCAGCGATCGTTGCCGGGCTTCTTTACGTCGTCGCGCCATACCCGTTCATCATCAATCTCTACTTGCGAGGTGACCTGCCGGAGGCACTTGGCCTCGGCCTCCTGCCATGGTTCCTCGTTGGGGTTGACCGTTGCCTCACCTCTTCCGGGCGGCCACGACTCTCGACGATCGTGCCCACCGCCACCGTTGGCGCATCGATTTTTCTGGCGCATCAATTGACCGGCGTGCTTGCATTCGTGTCGGCGTTGACTTGGCTGATTGGACGGCTCGCGACCAACCCGCGGGCGACCGTTCAGAGCTTCGTCTCTCTTGCGGCTGCCGGAATCGTCGCCGCGGGATTGGTTGCGTTCTTGGCGATACCGAGCCTGCTCGAACTTCGCGCCGTCCACTACGAACACGTTCGCATGTCGCTCGACGAACTTCTCGAGAAGCTCGTCGAACCCGGGCCAATCCCTCGCCCGATCATCGTGCATGGCGAGGCGGTACCGGTACTGCCAGGGCTCGTCGATTGGGCGTGGACGTACACGTACCCGTGGGGACTAGCACCAACGTTTGCACCAATGAAGGTAGCGGCAACCCACGCGGTCATCGCTGTTGGGTCGGTCGTGTTGGCTGTCGGTGCTGCATTCACCCCGCCGACGCATCTCAGAACCCTTCGATGGACTCAGGCAGCACCCTCCACAACTGCGCCCGTCGCTGGCCCGGTCTTGTTGGTCCTCTCGATGTGGTGGGCAAACACCACGTGGTCTGACGCGGCTTGGATCCATGTGCCGGAGCTGCGCCTCGTGCAGTTCCCGTGGCGCCTCTACGGCCCGTTCTCGCTTGGTGTCGCCATCGCCGCTGGTATGGCGCTGGACGCGGGCGCAAATCGGGCCAAGGTGACCAGATGGCTCGGGTACCTCGCCGGGGTGGCATCCGTCTGCGCCCTGGCGTTCGCCGCACTTGCGTCGCCCCCCATTCCGTTCACATCGGGCGTGTCGCATAGCGTGGGTGCGAACACTTTGCTCGCTTCCGAGTACAACCGAGACACATGGATCAGTGGGGCGGCCACTGGCTTTGGAGAATTCACGCCGGTCGACGTCGAATTGCACGCAGCCAACCCGATGGTGCATCGAGGGAACCAAGTATTCGACCGGGAGTTCCCGCCCGGTGCGTGGGCAGCGAGTACGGCGCTGGTGTATTCGGGTGAGGCACGGTTCTCCGATGTCCGACGCGACGGTCCCTCATTAGAGCTAGTCGTCGAAGCGAGCGACGGTGGTGCAACCGTCGCATTCCACCAGTTGTGGTTCCCGGGTTGGCGAGCCTTCGTCGACGGTGTCGAGGTGCCATACCGGCTACCCCCGTACGATCCGGCTACCGATACCCGACTCGGCTTCCAGTTGGTGGACGTCCCCGCAGGCACACACATCGTCGCCTCGCGTTTCGGCGCGACGGTGCCTCGATTCGTGGGTGACGGGGTATCCACTACCACGGTCTTGGTGCTCACCGTCATGGGAGCAACCAACCTTGCACGACGTTGGCGGTCGCTTGCCTCCAGTTCGCGGTTGTGGCAAGTAGGCCCAGTCGTCGCCGGTGCGATCTTAGCCGGAGCGGGCTTCTGGCAAATCGCTTACGAGTACCGCCTCTCGACGGCCCCATCCACGCACCGAATGTCGCCAAGCCTCCTTGTAGCCGACCTCGCAGACCTGGCGCAATCGGGCCGGGCTCGGATTTCGTCGCCCACGGGCAGCGCGCTCGGCAGCGACAAGTTTGTCGACGTTCGATGGCTTCTCGTCGGACGCCTCATGCCCGCGAGGGCCGATATTGTTGAGTTCCCGCATGGTGGACGCATGCGCCGATGGCTATACATGCATCCGTCATCGCGTACAAGTTTTGACGTGCCCGTGGCCGATCGGGACACGTTCTTCACGGCAGGCATGAGCCTCTCGACTGAAGCGTGGTACACCGACTACGGCGACGGCGTGCGCTTCGCCGTTGACATCGCCACCGACGGGTCCCAACCAATCGAGGTCTACGGGCAGCGACTCAACCCGCGGGCAAACATCGACGAACGCCGGTGGGTGGAGGTGCGCCTCCCCCTCGCGGCGTATGTCGGCCAGTCCGTCGAAATCACCCTGCGCACCGACCCCGTCGATGACGTGCGTAACGACTGGGCCGGGTGGGGCAACCCGATGGTCGTCGTCGACCACACCCTCTTGCGCCCGGAGAATGGGCCGGATGTGCCTGCAAGCGTAGGACCGCGCCCGAGGTTCTAGGGACGGCCTTGCACGCGCAATCGCGTTGGTGGACAGGCAGGGGCGTCGGCTTGCCACCCCTCAGTAACCCTGCCACGGTGGCGGCGGGCTTCGCCCCGCCCCCAAGTCCCGGGCACCTGCCTACGTGCCGGTGACCCCGCGAATCAGGCCGAGGAGGTATCCCGTGCTCCACGCATGGCCCCGTTCGGGCCAGCCGGCGTCGCCATCGCCCTCCATGTGGGGCACGTGATCGTCGATCAGGCACCCATCGAACCCGTGCCGGTGCAGTATCCGGATCGCCGCGACGACATCGACGTTCCCCTCTCCCAGGAAGCACTCCTGGAAGCGGTCGACCGTGCCGATGACGTCGCGGAAGTGGACGTAGGCGATCTCGCCCCGGGAGGCATACGTCTCCAGGGCGTGAAGGGCGTAGTCGTTGCCCCCAATCTCCGACCAGCACCCGAGGCAGAAGAGCAGGCTCCACGCCGGGCTTCCCTGCGCGAGGCCACGGGCACGCTCGTACCCCTCAAGGCTGCTGATGATCCGCGCGACGCCACCGATGGGGATCCCCGGCGGATCGTCGGGGTGAAGGGCGAGACGCACGCCGGCGTCGGCCGCGACCGGCAGGATCTCCCGGGCAAAGCGGTCGAAACTCGCCCACAACTCGTCGGCCAGGTACTCGCGTCCATGGCTGAGTGGACGGGAGGAGTCGGCGACGTCAAAGGCGGTGAACCTGGCGCCGCCCCGCCCCTCGACATGGCCCGTCCGGTAGAGCTGGTTCGGGCGCCAGTTGTAGCCCAGGATCGGCACGCCGGCCTTCCCGACGGCACGGACCGTGGCCCGGTACGCCTCAAGCGCACGGTCGGCCTCGGGGGTCGCTAGCCGGAACGGGTCCAGGAACGACGGCGGCGTGTTCTGCAACGCTTCAAGGCGAAGGCCAAACCCCTCGATGCGGTCGCGAAGCCGGGCGATGTCGTCGGCATCCCATCGATCACGCCCCGACCACGCCGCTGGGGTGGGAACGACCACGCCCGAGCATCCCATCTGGGAAGCCAGGCGCAGTTCTCGGTCGGTGATCTCACGGGAGGTTCCGATTGCGACGCGCACGTGCGGTGTCCTTCCGTTCGCGTGGCCGTGCAAGGGGCTCCGGCGTCGCCGACGATCCCGGCGCGCCTACCCTTCCAATCGGTAGAACCGCTTCGCGTTCCCCGCCCACAACTTCGCGCGCGCCGCCGGTGAGAGGTGCGCCGTCAGGGCGTCGAGGGCATCCACCCACCGCCGGTACTCGGCGCCAAGCAACACCACCGGCCAATCGCCGCCGTAGACGACCCGGTCCTCACCGAACGCCGCCAACACGTGGTGCACATACGGCGCGATATCGTCGATGGTCCAGTGATCGTGGTCGGCCTCGGTCGTCACCCCGCTGACCTTGCACGTGACGTTCGGGAACGACGCCAACTCGTCGATCTGGGCGCGCCACGGATCAAGCAGGCCCGCCTTGATGCCGGGCTTCCCGATGTGGTCAAGGATGAACGACGTCTCGGGGCAGCGGCGCACCAGTTCGATCGCCGCCGCCATCTGCGGGTGGTAGATGCAGAGGTCGAACGACAACCCAAACTCGGGCAATAGCCGCACGCCCTCAACGAAACGGTCGGCGACACAGAACCGCGGGTCGGTCTCCCCTTGGATCAACCGGCGGACACCCTTGATGCGCTTCGGATCGACGGCGACGAGGGCCTGAAGGAACGCACGCGCCTGCGCGCCGTATTCAAGCGGGGC
>CAILQO010000267.1 GCA_903836285.1 uncultured Chloroflexota bacterium | reverse complement strand
CTATCATGCTGGACTTGTCGAGTTGCTTGACCAACCAGAGTTTGCCCGGAACGACCGAGCCCGCGCCATCGTCGAGCTGCTTGAGCGCCCGCAAGCGCTCCGCGACCTACTCCTCCCGACCGTTGAACCGATGCCCGGGGAGCCCGTCGAAATCGGTACCGTCCACGTCGTGATCGGCCGGGAGAACCGGTGGGACTGGATGCGCGAGTGCTCGGTCGTGATGACGCACTACGGGACCGCCGGGGAGACGTTTGGCTTCATCGGCGTGCTCGGCCCGTCACGCTTTCCCTACGCCGTCGCGGTGCCCGCGGTGCGCTTTGTCGCGCGGCTCATGACGGAGGTCCTGCATCACGACTGGGCCACGGGCTCCGCCCCGCGGTCGTTCGAGGAGGTCGGCCATGACCGATGACAACCCACCTGCCGGTGACGGCGCACCTACCGCTCGAGACGGCCGTGCCGAAGTACGCGAACTCGAACGGCAGCTTGAGGAGGCACGTACGCAGGTTCGTGAGGCCGAGGCCCGTGCTGCCGAGAACCTCGACCGCTGGCAACGCGCCCAGGCCGACCTCGCCAACTTCAAGCGTCGCGTCCAGTTCGATCGTGACCTCGACCAGAAGTACGCCTCGGCGCAGGTTCTCGCCGACTTCCTCCGTGTCCTCGATGGGTTCGATCGCGCGTGGAAGTCGTTGCCGTCCTCCCTGCGGATGCTCAGCTGGATTGAGGGCCTGATGATGCTCGACCGTCAGGCTCAGGCTATTGTCGAACGGTACGGGGTGCGTCCAATTGAGGCGCACGGAAAGCCGTTTGATCCGCGGTTCCACGAAGCGGTCGCATCAGATACCGGAGATGGGAACGACCACGTCGTCGAAATCTTCCAGATGGGCTACGAATTGCATGAGCGTGTCTTGCGCCCTGCCCTCGTACGCGTCGGGCCGAAGCCTGCACCTCCACCGGAAGACGACGCGAGCGCACCCCAGCACGACCACGTTGACGGATAGCCTTTTCGGATGAGCCGCACCATTGGCATTGACCTCGGCACCACCAACTCGTGCGTCGCCGTCCTCGAGGGCGGTTCGCCCGTTGTCGTGCCGAACGCCGAGGGCGCCCGCACCACCCCGTCGATCGTCGGATTCACCCGCCGCGAGGAGCGCCTAGTCGGCGCCATGGCCAAGCGCCAGGCCGTCACCAACGCCGAGAACACCGTCGCGTCAGTCAAGCGGTTCATGGGGCGCCGGTTCGAGTCTCCAGATGTCGAGCGTGACCGCGCCCGTGTCCCCTACTCGGTTGTGGAAGGCGAGTCGGGCGATGTCCGCATCGCCATTGGTGGTCGCGAGTATGCGCCCCCGGAGATTTCGGCCATCGTCCTCCAAAAGCTGAAGGCGGACGCGGAGTCGTACCTTGGCGAGGAGGTGACCGGGGCCGTCATCACCGTGCCGGCGTACTTCTCGGATTCACAGCGGCAGGCTACCCGCGACGCCGGGCGCATCGCCGGACTCGAGGTCCTGCGGATCGTCAACGAACCGACCGCGTCCGCATTGGCGTATGGCCTTGACCGGCGGCGCGAGGGTCGGGTCGCGGTGTACGACCTCGGGGGCGGTACCTTCGACATCTCCGTCCTTGAGATCGGCGATGGCATTGTCGAGGTCCGTGCGACCAATGGCGACACGCACCTCGGCGGCGATGACCTCGACGCGCGTGTCGTCGACTGGCTTGCCAACGGGTTCGAAGCTGCACATTCGATTGATTTGCGGCAGGACCGCATGGCCCTGCAACGCCTGCGCGAAGCCGCCGAGAAGGCCAAGATTGAACTCTCCGGCATCGCGCAGACCGAGATCAACCTGCCGTTCATCTCGGCGGATCTGGAGGGCCCGAAGCATCTCGCGGTCGTCCTCACGCGCGCGAAACTTGAGCAACTCACGGGCGACCTCATCGAACGCACTGTCGATCCGTGCCAACGCGCACTCGCGGATTCCGGTTTGACCGTCGCGGACATCGACGACGTCATCCTCGTTGGGGGCCAGACGCGCATGCCAGCAGTCATCGCCCTGGTGACCCGTGTTTTCGGCAAGGCACCGCAACTTACCGTCAACCCGGATGAGGTCGTCGCCGCCGGGGCCGCGATCCAGGCGGGCATCCT
>CAILQO010000266.1 GCA_903836285.1 uncultured Chloroflexota bacterium | reverse complement strand
TCGTCATCGTTGGCGACGGGGAGCAGCGATCTCGGCTTGAAGCACTCGCAGATCAGCTCCTGCCACACATTGCGGTCAGGTTCCTCGGTTGGCGGACAGACACCCCCGCCATTTTTTCAGAGACTGACCTCATCATGCACACCTCTGACAGCGAGGGCATGCCCGTCTCCATTATCGAAGCGCTCGCTTCAGGCGTCCCGGTTGTCGCGACCAACGTCGGTGGCATCCCAGACCTCATCCGCGACGGCGTGAACGGCCACCTCGTGCCCCCACGAAACCCGGAAGCCGTCGCCCGCGCCGCCCTGTCGATCCTGCGAGACCCCAACCGACGGGCCTCAATGGCGGTGGCGGCCCGTGCCTCCGTCGTGCCTGAGTACGAGGTCGATACCCTCGTCGCACGGATGGATCGCCTCTATCGCGAAATTGTCACCGGTCTGGACTGACCGATCGCGGCGAACGACGCGGTACTGGATGTAACCTCGGTGCATACCGGCGCGTTAGCCACATGGGCCGCCACGTATCCAAAGCCCCGGTCTTGTCCCCGTTCCAGCCTGTCAACGACCACCGGACGCCATCGAGAACCCGCCACATGCCGTACGCCTCCGCGTACCTCGCGGTCTTCGCCCTTGCCCTTGCTGCCTCCTTGGTCGGCACGCCGGTCGCCCGGCGACTTGCCCACCGTTTCGGCGTCCTCGACCAACCAAGCAATCGCAAGGTGCACCGCGCGCCGACCCCCCTCCTCGGCGGCCTCGCCGTCTACGCCGGGTTCTGGGGTGCCGTTCTTCTCGCGACGCGCATCGAGTTCGCCGCCCCCGACGTCTTCCTCCCGGCCACAACCATCGAAATCGCCGCAATCTTCCTCGCGACCCTCCCGCTCGTGATCGTCGGCTTCCTCGACGACAAGTACAAGACCCACGGTCTGCCCCCGCGCGCCAAACTCGCGGCGCAATTCGTCTCCGCCGGGATCGTCTCCGTTGCCGGCCTCGACCTGCACGTCTTCGACTCGATCTGGCTTGATCTCCCCCTGACCTGCCTCTGGATTGTCGGCATCACCAACGCGATCAACCTCCTCGACAACATGGACGGCCTCTCGGCCGGCGCCACCGCCATCGCCGCCGTGAGTTTCTTCGCAATTGCGGCCCTGAACGGCCAGATCCTCGTTGGCAGCTTGGCCATCGCCCTCGCCGGCGCGTGCCTTGGCTTCCTGCGCTACAACTTCAACCCGGCCACCGTCTTCATGGGCGATACCGGCACGCTCTTCATGGGCTTCCTACTTGCCACCATCGGCATGAAGCTCAAGGCGACCGGACCGGCGTGGTGGAGCTTCATCGTCGCCGTTGCCGTGCTTGCCCTCCCGATCTTTGACACCAGCCTCGTCACCCTCTACCGCCTCTGGAAGGGCCAAGCCGTCTCGCAGGGCGGGAAGGACCACACCAGCCACCGCCTTGTGAAGCTCGGCCTGCCGCAGCGTGAAGCGGTACTGGTCCTGTACGGGGCAAGCGCCGTTGCCGGCACGGCCGCCCTCGCGATGGCGCGCGGTGGCCTCGACGCAGGCATCCTCTACGGCCTGCCGGTCGCCGTCGGTGCCCTTGGCGCGGGCCTGTACCTCGCCCGGGTAGATGTCTAGGGGCGCGCCCGCGCAAGTGCCTCCACCACCTGCCCCTCCCCCGTTGCGACGGGAGAGGGGAGCCAAGTCCCGGTGACAGGCGCGCGACGCCTCGCAATCCTCGTCGTCACCCTCGCGTTGGTGCGTGGCACCCTCGGTGCGGTCCTCAACGCGCCCGGCATCGGGCCAGACGAACGAGGTCACCTCCAATACCTCCAGACGTTCACCGCCAACGGGTGGTCCGGCGTGCAAGGTGTCGAGGCCCGCCAACCACCGACCGGCTACCTGCTTACCCTCGGCGCGTGGTGGCTTGCCGGTGGGGCCACCGACCCACAATCGCAGGTCTTCGCGCCGGTCGTCCTAACCGGTCCGGCCCTCGCAGCGCGCCTCGTTTCGGTAGCGTGGTCCGGTGTGACCGCGTGGGCGACGTGGCACCTCGCCCGGACCATCTGGCCAACGAGGCCCTGGACGGCCCATCTTGCAATGATCCTCGCCGCCATGGCGCCCGGCTACTTGCATGTCATGGCGTCGGTCACGAACGAACCGGCGGCAACCGCCCTCGCGACCGTGGCGATCCTGACCGCCGCGCGCACCATTGAGGCACCACTGGAGGTACGCCGAGTCAGGCTCGTCACGTGGGCCGTGGCCGCCGCCATCGCCCTCACGACGAAGGCCACGAACGCACCGGTCGTCCTCGCCACCGGCGTCGCAATCGGCTGGTCGTTGCGCGCCGGGTGGCGTGCGTGGCTTGGTTCTCGCCCCGTCCAGCTGGCAATCTGCGGAGCGATCGCGGTGGCCATCCTCAGCTACGGCGCGCTCCTGTCGCGCCATCCCTCATCGTCATATGCCGCGACGGCCGCCCGAATCTGGCCGGAGGCCGTTGTCGCCGGCTCAATCGCCTTCGTGCGGGATGGCGCTTCCACCGAGACGCTTCGCACCTTCTGGCACGCGTGGGACTACGACGTCGCATGGCCCCGCGACCTAGACGCCGCGATCACCGTCTCGCTTGCGATTGGGGTTAGTCTTGCCGCATTCGGGGCAATCCTCGGCGTCTTGCCGGCGACCGCAACCACTGCCAGTGCAATCCGCACGCGCCACACCGCACTTTGGTTCCCGGTGGTCGCGCAGGTCACCTTCGCCATCGTGCGCTACGGCATCGGAAGCATCGCCGGGGCAGCGATGGGCGGCGCCGCACAGGCCAAGACCTTCTTCCCGGCGATCGCACCAGCGAGCTTGCTTGGCGCCGCCGGCCTCATCACCGTGGCCGCCGTGGCGTGGCACACCGTGGCGCGCAGTGAGCTGCCCCCCGCCTCCGACGCAACCGGCGAGGCCGACGGGGCGTCAACCCTCTCCCCATCGACCGGTCACGAGGACCCGTCGCTCGTACGCCTCGTGACTCTCGGCGCGGCGGCCTGCCTCGTCACGACGGACGTAGTAGGACTCGCCGCCTCAGTGTGGCGACACGCCCGGTGGCTTGTCCCGGGCACGGCATGACGGTCACCTTGATGGCCGCGACTACCCCAAACCGCCCGTCATATATCGCGAACCCGTTGGTCATCGCCGCCGCGACCACCCTCGTCGCCCTCGCCCTGCGCCTCGCGCACGTTCTCACAACCGCGCGTGCCATTGTGATGGGGGACTCGATCGGCTTCGAGATCCACGCGCGCAACTTCCTGCGCACGTGGCAGGCCTTGGGCACCGCCGACTTCGTCCCGCGCCTCCTCGACACCATCGACAACGCGTCGTTGCAGGGCGTTGTCTATCCCGCCGTGCAGTCGCTCGTGTACCTCGCCGTCGGCGGCGTTCAGCGTGATCCGCTACTGGTGTTCCAGGCGGTCGTGGGTGCCTCCACCGTCGGCATCACCGCCATGACCGCGTGGCGCGTCTCCGGACCGGTCGCGGCGTGGACCTCTGGCACGATCCTCGCGGTCTACGGCCCGCACGTCCTCGCCAGTGGCACGCTCACCGCCGAGGCCGTCCTTATCGCCATCCAGACCGTCGCCGTCTGGTGCATCGTCGAGGCAATCGGTCGTACCAACTCGCGCGTGACCCAAACCGCAATGTGGGGAGTCGTTGGTGGGTTGTTCCTCGGCGTTACCATCCTCCGGCCTGCCCTGCAGTTCACCGCGGTGATTCTTCTCGGCGCGACCCTCGTCGGCGCCGCCCTCGATTACCTCGTCTCCTTTAGCCGCAACACGTCGAACGGCCCCTCTGGGCCAAACTACACGACCACCAGCGAGTGGCGCCGCCTCACGATCACCATCGTGGCCACCGGCATCGGCGTCCTGATGATCGCCGCACCCTGGTGGCTCACCAACGCCGTCGCGTTCGGGCAACCGACGTGGTCACGCACCGGTAACTCGTGGCAGCAGGTCTACTGGGGCATCTACCCGCCGAACCGCGCGTGGCAACCGCAAGATGCGCCGGTCCCGCCGAAGTACGGCGTCGAAAGCCTGCCCGAGGCGCGCAACGCCGGCATCCAAGTGGAGGTGGGCGACCTCGACTATCTCGACGCCGCGCTTGATCAAGCCCGGGCGACGCCGATCCAAGCCTTCGCGACGATGGTCGACAAGCTTGCCGGCGCGTGGTTGTATCCGTGGGACCCGTTCAACGAGGCAGCACCGGTCGTCGCGACGATCACCCCACTCACCCACCGGCTCTTGCTCGGCGCCACGGTGCTTGGGCTCGCATCGATCTGGCGACGCCCCGTTATCGGCGCCATCCTCGCCGGCACGCTTCTTGCCACATGGTTGCCGTATCTCGCCGTCAATATCGACGTCCGATACGTCGTCACTCCCGCGCCAGTGAACGCGGTCGTCGCCGGTATTGCCGTGGCCGACCTCGTCGCGGCCTCGCGTGCGTGGCGAGTGCACGCGCTTCAACGCCGCGCTACAGTTCCACGCCGACTCGCATGGGCCGCCATCACCGCGCTCGTCGTGGCCACGACCCTCACCGCCGCCGGCCCGACCGGCATCCTCGCCGCGCTACCCGTTGGCCTCACACCGACATCCGCCCATCTCATGGCCGACGGTGCCTTCACGGTTGTGGTCGGCACAGCGATGGCCTTGGCTGTCGGTGTTGCCGTCGCGCACCAGATACCGGGTGCGGTCCGCCTGCCTATCCAGACGGCGGCGGGCGCCGGAATCGTCGCCGGAACAGCCCTCGCGTTCCTCGTTGGGACGCGCAGTTGGTTCGCACCGTATTGGCACGAGTGGTCGATTGACCTGCGCCCGGGGGACCACGCCTCACAACACGTCACGTTGCCCGCCGATTGGCGCACACCGGCCGGATCGATCATCGAGTTGCGCCTGTGGCTTCAAGGTGGGCGCGCACCGCGCTACGAACCGGTGATCCGCGTCAACGGAAGCGTCGTCGCCAACTTCCGCCCGGCCTTCGATGACGCCGG
>CAILQO010000265.1 GCA_903836285.1 uncultured Chloroflexota bacterium | reverse complement strand
GTTTGAGATCCGCCGATTGGAGCGTCGCCGCGTTGAGCGTGGCGCGCCCCACGTTCGCACCGCTGAAATCCGCGTGCCTGGCGTCGATCCGCGTCAGCACTTCGCTCCCGAGATCGGCTCCGTCAAACCTGGCCCCAAACGCCGCACTTCCGGAGAGGTTCGCGCGGGCCAGCCTGGCTCCTGACAGGTCACCCTCTTCAAGGATCGCGCCGCGAAGGTCGGCCCCCTCGAGGTTGGCTCCAACGAGGTTGGCCCCGGTGAGATCAACTCCGGCCATCGATGCACGGGCGAGATCGGCTCCGGAACGGTCACGACCTGCAAGGGGTGCGCCCGCGAGCTTCCCCGACCGCGCCGCGCGGACGATTTCATCCGAATCCATCCGCGCCGGTGTCAGGTCGCGACCGAGGGTGCCAGTGACCGATGCACCGGCCAGAAGCGCGCCGGTCAAGTCGGCCCCGGTCAGGTCGGCGCCGTCGAGGATTGCCTTGCGCACGTCTGCGCCCCGCACGTTCGCGTCACGCAAATCAACCCCCGAGAACTCCGCGCCCTTCACGTCGACGTGTGCGAGGCCTGCTTTGCGCCCGACAGGTTCGCTCCAGTCAGGTCGGCGTTTGTGAGGTCAGCAAGGGTGACGTCTGCCCGAGCGAAGTCGGCGTCGGTCAGGACATTGCGTCACGCAGGTCGACGTCGATCGGGTTCGCGCCGGTGAGCTCGGTTCCGACGAGAGACGCGCTGGGTAGGTCTGCGCGTTCGAGGCGCGCACCCATCAGGAAGGCTTGGTCGAGGACGACCCCCCGTGCGCTGGCGAGCGCTCTGTCGACGTCGGTCAGGACATCGCACCACGCAGGTTTGCGCCCGAGAGGTCAACGCACGTCCGTACCTCACGGTGTTCGCGTCGTTGGACGACACATCCAAGCGTTGCCGTGCGGAGATCAGCCGCAGCGAGGTCCGCGCCGGTCAGGTCCGTTCCAACACGACTGGCATCGCTACGCACTGACCTGCTCACGTCGGCGCGCACAAGTGATGCGCCGTCCAACCTCGCGCCAGAGAGATTGGCCCCGGTCAGCTTGGCGCCGTCCAACAGGCAATCCGAGAGGTCGGCTCGGGCCAGATCAAGCGTGGCGCCGGGCTGGTTGGCCTGTATCTTCACCCGGGCTTCAGAACAGCGATGAGACGACGCCTCGGCGTCCCGAGCGCGCCCGTCCGGCCATAGTCCGATTGTCGACAGGGCGACAACGATGCCAGCGAACTTCCACCGACCAATGGCACGTATCGCCGCCTTGGTTTCCTTCACTGTCAAGTTCCCGCACGCCTTGGTGCCTTCATTCTCCGCGTACCCGCGGTTCCGGCCCGAGTTCCCAAACTCTTCCCTTGAATGTTCTCGTCATGTGGATGTGACATGCGCAGCGCCCGCTGCAATGTGGGGACCCATAGCATCCTTAGTTATCTGAGAACAGGCGTGCCGCAAGATACCCTGAATGAATATCATATGATGAGATAGCGTTCGGACGCATTATCGTTGGGTAGGAGGCTCACATCGTGCAACGGATCGACGGCCAACTCGTACACACTGCAACCGACCTCGTCCGGTTCCTGGACTGCCCGCACCGTGTGCTCCTTGAGCGTGATGCCGCGCTCGGTCGACTTGAGGTACCGAGGCACGAGGACCCACTCGCCCGGCACCTTCAGGAACGGGGTGGTGCTGTCGAGAAGGCCCACGTCGACAGCATTCGAGCGACAGGCAAGTCGGTAGCCGAGGCGGAGCCTCCGGCACGGGGCCGAGCGGGCCTGGAAGCGGCGGCCAGAAACACGGCAGAGCTGATCGCTCGGGGCGTGGACGCCATCGTGCAGCCGACATTCTTTGACGGGACCTGGCTTGGACGCGCAGACGTCCTTGAACGGATCGTCCCGGCCGTCGGCCCGCTCTCGCACGGCTCGCCAGCGTACGAGGTGGTCGACACCAAGCTTGCCGGCGCGGTTCGTGCCTCCGCCGTCGTCCAGGTGATGCAGTACTCACTGCAGCTTGCGCGCGTGCAAGGTTCGATGCCACGTGCGATGCACCTCGTCCTCGGGGACGGGCGCCGCGAGTCGATCGCAACTGCACACGCCGCCGCCTACGTGCGCCGGTTGAAATCCCAGTACCTTGCCACCATCGAGACCGGTACCGTGCCCTCGACGGGACCCGCGGACCCGATGTACCCGTGGCGTGTGCCCGCTTGCCGCTTCTGCCCATGGCGCGCCCGGTGCGAGGCAACGCGTGAGGCCGACGATCACCTCACGCTCGTCCCCGGCCTCGCCAGGACTCTCGCGACGCGTCTTTTCAGCACGCCACTCGGGACCCGGCAACATCTAGCAGCCGCGACGCCGGCCCAACTAGCCGCGACCGCGATCGCTGTCCGCGTACCCGAACCGACGCTTGCCCGCGGTGTCCTCGGCGCGGGAGCATCGATGGAAGCGTCCACTGGCGCCAGCGAACGGGTCGTCGTCGTGAGGCGCCCGCCTACGAGGCCGTTCCGCGGGCTCTGGAGCGTCCCGACGCCGACGGCACACGATCTGTTCGTGCACATCGAGGAGGATCCCTGGCAGGCCGGCTCGCGTCTCGCGTTCGCCGTTGGGGTGGCAGGTAACCCTGGCGAATGGCACGTCGAAGTCATCAACATCCGCGATGGCGTGGACGGTGCCGGTGATCCCTTGGGCGCCGAACGGGAACTCACCTCCGCCCTGTTCCGGGCCATCACCGAATCGCGCGCCGAGACGGGACCGGACGGACCGCCGTCCCACGTGTTCACGTTCGGCGCTGCGACCGGGACTGCGCTGCGCCGGCTCGCCAGCGTCCATGGGATTACCGACCCGGACTTCGACGAGTGGGCGCGTGCTGGCGTGATCGTCGACCTTGAACGAGCGTGCCGCGAAGGGATCCTCACCGGTCGCCCCTACGACTCGTTGGCTGATCTCGACCGCTGCGCCGGGTACGTGGATGCGGGCGCCGAAACGGTCGAAGCACTCACGACCGAGCCGGTCCTTGCCACCTTTGAGCGGTGCCTCGCGGGTGATCCGGACGCACCGGAGGCCCTGCGTTCGCACGTCCGGGGCCACCTGACGCGCCTCGTGCATCTGAAAAGCAAGCTCCTCGAGTGGCAGGCAGAGCTCGCGGCCGAGGTTGGCGGACCAGAACCGTACGTGCCTGAAGTGTCGGCCGCGAGTGAGGCGCGCGCCGCCGCTCGGATGCTCGAGCGCGAACGACGCGCTGTCCTCGAGGAAATCGCCAACGAGGCGGACACCCTCGCAGGGGCAGCGAGGCCGGAGAAGATCGACGACTTCACGGCCGAGGCCCGCGCCGCCCGGCTGCTTCGCGACCTCCTCGGCTGGCACGCTCGCGAGGCCCGCCCGAAATGGCAGGAGTTCTTCGGGCATCGAGAGATGGACGACCCTGGACGCCTGGAGGACACCCGTGCCCTTGGCGGGCTCTCTTTTCGTGGCACGGAGCCTGGGTCGGCGCGCGGTCACGAGCACCGGTCGTACACGTTTCCCGTCGGGCAGGAGCACGCCATTTCCTCCGGTGATCAAGTCGAAGTGACCAACTGGGACGCGGGTGGGGTCCAGGTCATCGCCATCGACAATGCGATTGGGACGATCACCCTCGATGCCACGCTCGCGCGGTGGGGGTCGCGCCCGGAGCCCGAAGGGCTGGCACCCCAAGGCCCCCCCAATGACGACGTGCTGCGTCAATCCCTCGGGAGAGTCGCCGCGTCCATCATCGAGCGCTGGCGCGAACGCCAATCACCGCAGGCCGATGGCACGACGGGACCAATGGGGGGCCAGGGGTCGTTCCGCGCGGCCCGACGATTGTTGCTCGCGGATGCCCCGCGGCTGACCGGGCACACGACAGGCCAGGCACTATCGCGCGTCGGCGAGGCATCCTCCGACGCGGCCGGTCGCGTTGCCCGCGAGATGGAGACAGGGGTCCTTGCGATTCAAGGACCGCCAGGCACCGGGAAGACGCACACCGCCGCCCGGATGATCCTCGATGCCCTGCGGGAAGGCCAACGAGTGGGTGTGACCGCTATCAGCCATAAGGCCATCGGCAATCTTGTGGGGGCGGTGGTGAGCGCGGCGGAACGAAGCGGCGAGGAGCACCTCGTGCGTGCCGTCCAGAAGGGTTCGAAGGCACAGGTAGTGCAGGCGCCCTGCGTGAGCTTCACTGATGACAACGCGCGGATTGAGGCGAGACTCGCGGAGTCGGGGTCTGGCACCACCAACCTGTTCGCAGGCACACCGTGGCTTTTCGCACGCCCGGCGTTTGACGAGGCGCTCGACGTCCTGTTCGTGGATGAGGCAGGCCAGGTTTCCCTCGCGAATGCGGTTGCGGTCGCGACCTCCGCGCATCGGGTCATCCTGCTCGGCGACCCGCAGCAGCTTGCCCAACCCTCAAATGGGGACCATCCGCCCGGTGCCGGGGCGTCGGCGCTCGAACACCTGCTCGCGGGCTCCGAGACGATGCCTCCCGAGCGCGGAATCTTCCTTGAGCGGAGCTACCGGATGCACCCGGCAATCTGCGAATACGTGTCGACGCAGTTCTACGACTCGCGTCTGATGCCGTCCGACGGGTGCGACGTGCAGGCCGTGTCGGGAATCACTGGCGCTGGGAGCGCACTTGGAGGATCGGGCCTGAGGTTCTGGCCGGTGATGCACACCGGTAACCGGACACAGTCCGAGGAGGAGGCCGAAGCGGTTGTGCGAGCGTGTCAGGCAGTAATCGGCCGCACGTGGACCACCCCCCAAGGGAGCCGCGAGATCACGGTCGACGATGTGCTCGTGGTCGCGCCGTACAACCGGCAGGTCGACCTGTTGGCCGCCAGGGTGCCGGAAGGGGTTCGCGTCGGTACGGTCGACCGCTTTCAGGGGCAGGAGGCACCCGTCGTGATCTATTCGCTTGCCGCGTCCGAAGCTACCGATGCGTCTCGGGGTGTGGAGTTCCTGCTGGACCTGCACCGCATGAACGTGGCGGTGTCGCGAGCGCGAGGTCTCGTCGTGCTGACGTGCAGTCCACGTCTCCTGTCCACCAGCTGCCACTCGATTGACGAGATCCGGCAGGTGAACGCACTCTGCGCCTATGTTGAATCGGCGGTGGAGGTTGGCTTACCTGTCCTGGCATGACCCCCTCGCCCATCGCGGCTTGGAAAGGGCAGTGGCCGCGTCCGGCCTCTCCCGCCTCGAAGTCCAGGTACTCGGCGGGGGAGGGGGCACTTCGGAGGAAGGCATCTCAGTCTCCGCTCTCACGGAGCAGGAAATGCGAGAGCAGTGAAAGCGAGGTCAGATGGTCGGCGGCGTGTCGGCCATCTCGCCCCGATCGCTCACACGGATGCAACTCTCGACGTGGTGGATTTGTGTGGTGCGCATGTCTGACGCACTGCCCACCGCGGCGCGGGAGAGTGCTGGCGATGCAGGAGCTTCTTTCAACGTACGTGCGGGTCCGTGGGCTTGATCCCTTGGAGGTCGCGGGCGGCGTGGCATTTGTGGACCCGTCCGACCCGGGCCACGTCCTCGTGCGGCTGTTGTCGGTAAACGCCCCGCGAGTGATCGGTCGTCATCTTGTCACAGTCCGTGCCGAGTACGCATTTGAGGGCGTGTCTTCCCTCTCCGGTCGTAACTGGGCAGGAGTAAATGGAGGGGGCTTTGGGGGTGTGGACGGTCCCTCGGAGGCCGGGCGCGAGACCTTCGATTGGCCAGCCATCTGGCCGGTGGCGCGCCAACGTGAGGCCACCATCCTCGTCAACGCCTTCAATGCGACGCGCGTGAAAGTCGGGTCACTCACAATCCCCCCGACTGACCCGTGCGAACCCATCGACGAGCGGCGCGCAGTGAGGTTTGACTGGACGGTCCCGATCGCATCGGATCGCGACCTGGACCTCATCGACTCAGCCCTCGATGCGGCGCGCCTTGCAATCGCATCCTTCCTCCCGCCACTTGCTCGCGTAGTGATTGACGGCTACCCGGCCTCAATCGCACTTGGTGGGGCGCCGGTGCTGCCTGGAGGTCGGCGTCGCTAGCTCACGCTGACGCTTGGATCGAACGGAGTGGAATGATTCGCGCCATCATGGACAGCGCCGACCCTCGCGAACCCGACCAAGATTCCGTCGTCGCATGGGCGTCCGCGTGGGTCGACCCCTCACTCACGCTTGTCCAGCAGTTCGGCCGCGATGGGAACCCCCTGCCCCTTGACATCGCCGACGGCGTGTCGGCGCTCAAAGTGGCGCTCGCGCGCCTTGCCGCATCGCGCCCATCCGAGAACGCGGGTGTCCCGCCTGCGTCGGATGCACGAACGGTGGCGATCCTCGAAGTTGACCGCGCCCGGCGCTCGCTAGCCACCATCCTCGCTGGGGTAGCCGCCGCTGCGCGAGAAAGGTTCACCGCGTCGAGCGAACCTGCCGACGCCACTACCGCGGTCGCCGTCCATCACGCGGCGATTGCGTCGACGCTGCCCGGCTCACTTGCGCGTGGATCACTCCAGATCGAACTCGCCCGGGTGTACCTCGGTCGACGGCTGGTCGATCGCGATGACGAGGCGTCGGTCGACCTCGGGCTTGCGGTCGCAACCGAGGCGCTGCGCGTGCTTGACACTTCAACGGTTGGCGACCCCGTCCCCAGCGCCATTCCGGCGATGGTTGAGGTCGACGGGGTCATCGCGGAACTGCTTGGTGAGCGCTTCTCCTGGCGTGGCGCCGATGCCGATCTCGACCTTGCGATCGAGCACGCGACGCGCAGCCGTTCCCGTGCCGAAACCATCACGCCGGACCGGCGCGCTGCCGCGGACGACCGGCTCGCGCTCCTCCTCCGCCTCCGCCACGATCACCGCGGTGACGACCGCGACCTCGACCTCGCAATCGCGCACGCCGAGAACGCGGTCGCGGGGACGTCGCCCGACCACGCCGAGTACCCGATGCGCCTCGGGAACCTCGGCCTGCGCCTCGCCACGCGCTTCAACCTCTCAGGCAATCGTGCCGACCTCGACCGCTCGATCAACCTTGCCCGTACCGGCCTCGCCAGTGGCGGGCTCTCACCGCACGACCGGCGCCGCTTGCTTGGCAACCTCGCGATCCGGCTCAAGACGCGCCACGCACAGGCGAGCGACCCGGACGACCTGGATGCGGCGATCGCGATGGAGGCTGAGGCGATGTCGCTGGCTCCCACTGGCACGCCTCAGCCCCTCTGGCTGCTGAACAACTATGGGATCAGCATCAGCGCCCGCTACACGCGTCGCGGGAACCCGGCGGACCTTGACCTGGCAATCGCGCTCGCCGAGGAGGCGCTTGCCCTGTCGCCCCCGGGTGTCGCCGATCGCCCGTCGCGACTGAGCAACCTGAGCATTGTCATGAGCACGCGGTACGAGCACCGAGGTGACCCGGCGGACCTCGACCGGGCAATCGAGCTCTCGGGCCAGTCGATCGCGGAGACACCCGCGGGTAGCCCCTTCCTGAACATCCGGCAGCATAACCACGGCACCCACCTGGCGATTCGCTACGACCGCCAGGGGGCGCCGGCCGACCTCGATGCAGCGATCGACCTGGCGCACGCCGCGATCGACGGGACACCTGCCGACAGCCCGGACCAGCCGTCCCGCCTCGGGAACCTTGCGCTCCGGTACGCCGCTCGGTACGCCGGTCGCGGGCGCGTCGCCGACCTCGAAGCCTCGATCCGTGAAGGAGAGCGTGCCCTCGCCCTCACCCCGGTCGGCGCCCTGGAACGGCCAATCCGGCTCGGAAGCCTCGCGTCAGCCCTCGCACTCCGCTGGTACCGCACTACCGTCTCAGCCCCGTCACCCTATCCCTCCCCAATTGCCGCCGCGCGCGCCTCCACTGGAGGATCGGGAGAGGGAAGCAACGCGGATGGTGAAACGGCTCCCGCTTCTGGCGACGACCTTGCGCGCGCTATCGCCCTGACCACCGAAGCACTGGCGCTCATGGATGCTGGCAACCCGGAACGTGCGGCGAGCTTGGCGTCGCTCGCGCACTTCCATCATCGGCGGTTCGAGGTCTCCCGGGAAGTCGGTGACCTGACGGCGGCGATCTCGGCAGCCGAGGAGTCGGTCCTTTCCACCCCCGAGGGACACCCCGGCCGGGCCTCGCGCCTGTCGCTGCTTGCGACATTGCTCGAGGCAGGTGACACCGGTATTGGGTCGCGCGCGCTCGACCTCCACCGTCTCGCCTGGACCGCCGTGACGGGAATGCCCGGCTTCGCGGGCTTCGCAGTCGTGCGGGTCGGGAGCGCCCTCGCCGCGGCGCTTCGACGGGCGCTCCATACGGGCGGGGACTCGGTTTCGGATGAGCTTTGGACGGTTCTCTCGGTCACGCTCGACGCGCTTGACGGTTACCTCGCGCGCCTTCCGCTCGATGCGGACGACGACGCCCTGTTTGCCGTTGGGACATATGGCCACCTGCACTCGTGGCGTATCGAGGTCGCCGTGTCGCGCGTCGAGCGCGCGCGGTCACGCAACGACGACCCCGACCCGCTCGTGCGGGAGGCGTTCACGGCGATCGAGCGGAGCAAGGGCCGGCGCGTCGTCTCCCGCCTGCAAGCCGGCGCGCTCCGGCCAACGCTCGAAGCTCAACCGCTCGTTGACGCCCTCGAGCGCCTCAAGCCAGAATTGGACCGCCTCGAGACCCTGCTGTTCGGCGAGGCTCCCCCCTCCGCCGTCGGGACGGGAGAGCGGCAGAAGGCAGGTGACGGTGACGCGCCGGATGCTGCTGTGCCACCACGTGCACCCCTCGGTTGGCTTGGGGAGCTCCTCCCCAGTCAGCTGGGACAACCGACCTCGACCCGTCCACACGCCAGCACGGGCCCTGAGCGTTCGTCCGTGGATCGTGGCAGCGCACTCCTGGACTGGGCCCTACCTAACTCGAACCGTGCGTGGGTCGCAGACCTCGACGCGGATCGCGCCGTAGCCGACCGGGCACGCATGGCTGTTCGGCACGCCGACCTGCACTCGGCCTTCAGCGACCTGCTACGCCGGATCGGGCGCTCAGACCCGACGTACGCGACGGCTCGCGGGTACGCCCCGCCCCGCACGCCCGAGGCGGTGGCGCGTTCGCTCCCGATGGGGGCCACACTGGTGGTCCTGGCACCGATGGCCGCCCGTACTGCGATCGTCACGCTCGCTTCGGACGACACCGGCCGCGTGATGCTCTCGCTCGAAACGTTCGACGTCACCGAAGCGCAGTGGGCGCGCCTCGTGGATCGCACGTTCCGTCGGGGCGAAGGTCGGGGCGCGGGCGACGCATCGTGGGCACTTGCCAACTTTGACCGGGAGCTGGAGGCCACGCTCCGCGCAATCGCCGACCGCTTTGTCCCGACACTGGCGGCGCTCCTCCCGGATGTCGCGCGCGCCAACGTCGAACCGCACCTCGTGCTTGTGCCGACCGGTGCGATGCATCGCCTGCCACTGCACGCGGTGCCGTGGGCGCCTCGCGGCATCGCCCGATGGGACGGCGTGACGCGCCTGACCGACCGGTACTTGGTGACGTACGCGAGCATGGCCGACCTGTTGCCGTTAGTGTCGCCCAGACCGGTCGCCGAAGACGGGATCGCATCGCTCGCCCCCGGCCTCGCCATGCACCCCGCGGACACCGAGCCGCATGCCACGGTCGCCCTAGCGGCCGGGCTTGCGCGCGCGGCGATCGGTCAGGCGCGTGATCGGTCGACCGCGAGCGGGGGCGTCGCACTGCGCGTGCGAGCCGAGGCGTCGCGCGACGAGGTCCTATCGCGCGCCGTCCTCTCGGGTCGCCGATTCGGGTTCGTTGCCACGCATGGGCGCGCCGGCGGGACCTCGATGGCCGGCCTGCTTGTGCATCGCGGGAATGGCTTCGTGACCCCGCGGTCCACCGCCGTTTCAGCCGCGGCCCAGTACCTCATGGCTGGAGAGAGAACACACCCGAACCCCCTAGCAGGCGACGAGGGGGCATACGGCCGACATGATGAAAACCGGCCAGGGGCTATTGGGGACCCCCTGCCGGGTCCCCGGAGCGAGACGGGAGCGAGGAGCAACGCAGGCACGGGTCAGTTCCCGGGCACATGGGTCACCTCGGCAGAGCTGCTCGCGCGCCTGGACCTTGGTGGCGTCGACCACCTCCAGCTGCTCGCGTGCAGTACGCACGCCGACGATCCCGCTCCCGGTGATCACCTTTCAAGCCTCTTGACCTCCGTCCTCATCTGCGGGGCGCGCAGCGTTGGTGGCACGCTGTGGGCCGTCGATGAGGTCGCCGCCGTCTTGGTGGGTTTCCGTGTCGGCACCGCGCTCATCGGCGGCGATCGGGACAAGGCCAGGGCACTTCGCGATGCAACGCGATGGCTGCGGGTCGCGACTGGGGCCGAGATTGCCGCGATGCTCGCCGACCTCGGAAGCGCGCTGGGGGCACTGGTGCCTGCAAGCGACCCGGCGCACGGCGTGGTCGCGCGCCTCGCCGAACAATTTGGTGCGATTGACCGTCTGGGTGGCGGCGCTCCGTTTGCCGGCGTTGTCCACTGGGCGCCGTACGTGCTCCATGGCTCACCGCTGGTGGGTTCGCATGGCTAATTCTGAACTGCTTGCCACGTGCAGGACTGGTCAGGTGCGAAATAGGACCCGCGAGTGTATGGCGATGTCTCGCCTGCGAAGCGTGGCAACGCGGGGGTTTGGCACGGCAGGTGGCGGTCGACGTCGTGCTACGCTGCCATCGGTTTGGGAGCGATGTGCGCGGAACGGCACTCCCCCAATGTTCCAAGGCGCAGGCACGCCGGGAGATGCGGGGCGCGGATTGGTCGTCGTCGCGCGGTGGCGAACGGAGTACCAGGTGGGCTTCCCCGGCACGCACGATGCGCCGCGCGATCCCGACGCCCCGTCCGATTCTGAGGCTTCCCTCGAGAGAGCCAGCGCCCCCTCTGCCGGAGAAGCCCCCTCCCCGACCCCGTCCACCCTAGCAGGCGACGGGAGAGAACCCACCCGACCCAACGATGGCCCCCTCCCCAACCCCACCCCCGCTGCGACGGGAGAGGGGCTATCCGACCGCGCCCCAAGACTGAAGGCGAAGGGAACGAGCATACGGTGGAAGAAGTCCTCCTTCGGAGGCGCTGCGCTGAAAGACGGGACCGGGGCAATAACGCGGGAGCGCAGTGAGTGCATGGCGTGGGACTGGTTCGCCGCCGAACGGATCGCTGTCGCCGTCGCCGGACGGAGTTCGACCGACCTCGACGACGCACATGCGATCCTGATTCACCTGCATGAGCGCCTGCCCACGTCGTCGGCGTTGGCTTCAGCGGTCGACCGGGGCGTGCCGTACGACCGGCTCTGGCAGGATGACCGGTTCCTTGCGGCGGTCTGGACGATCGCCGCCAACAAGCTGACCGACCTGCGCCGCGCTGCCGTCCGTCGTCGCGCGCCACGGTTCCGTCGACCGAACCAGCCAGCTTCTGGCACCGAAGCGTGGCACCGGTACCCGCCGCACTTCCGGCTTGTCTCGGCAGACACGCTGGCCCGCCCCGGCACGTCGCTCGCCGGAGACGAGGTCGAGGATGGCGCGGCCGGGCCGGAGGCAGAGGTGGAAGCGGCCACGTCGGCATCGCTTTCCCGGGAGGTGCTGCGATCGGTGCTGCCCAAGCTCCGGCGCCCGGACGCCATGGTGCTCGACTTCGCCTACTTCTGGTACGTCCCGGAGCTGCACGGCGGTCGCGTGGACGAGGCGCTCGCCGCCCACCTTTCCGCGCACGGCGCCAGACCCGTATCGCGCGACGCGGCGCGCCGTCGCCTCACGGACTCGAGGATCCGCCTCGAGGACGCGATCGTTGGTGCCCATCGCCACGGGCTGATGCACCTCCTCCGCACCGACGACCGGCTGAACGCTCGCGGACCACACCCTGGCACGTCAATGGATGTTCGTACCGCCCTCGTGACCTACCTCTCGATTGTCGGGACGCGTCCGCGCGACGTGGTGATCGACACGGCGTACGCCACCGTGATCGCGGCGAGCGACCCGTCACGCCGCGCGTGGGAGGACCGCAGGTCGTTCATGGAGACCTTGCTGCCCGAGCTGCGCTCGCTCTACCGCCGGTACGAGGCGACGCTCGCCGACCCGGCTCCACGGAACGGGTTTTCGCGAAGCCATGCGGGAGGTGGGACATGAACATGGGTGACCGGAAGGGTGTGGGGAGCTGGGGCGCACGCGCGACCACTGCCGACGCGCGCGCTGCGGCTCACGTCCCGGGCGATGCGCCTGACCGCGCTGACTGGGGCATCGAGGCCGGGAACCGGTTGCTGGCACTCGCCGATGCGACCGTCCATTGGCCGCTTGCGTTCGACTGGGTCGACGCTGATCGAGACCCTCGACATCACCTGCGCCGCCTGTCGATCCTGCTGTCACGACGGCGCGCGAACCTGCCTCCGGAAGGGCAGCGTCGGCTCGGGGCGCTACTGTCGGGCCTCCGGCATGGCACCGGCAGGTCGCTCGTGGATGCCGCCGCCGACGCCGGCATTGATCCGGTGGCGCTGGCGCTCCTTGAGCATGGTCAGTTGCGGGTGGAGGAGGTGTCGACAGTGCTGCTCGAGCGCCTTGCGTGGGGCTTCCACACGGCTGAGGCGCACCTGGCTTCGCTTCTGGGCGCGACTGACGACGGGGTGCCCTCCGGCCGGTCGCCCGTCGACCTGCGTGGGCTTGTCGCCGTGCTGTCGCGCGAAGCCGAACCCAGCGCTCATTCCGTCGCGCTTCTCGGCGCACCAGTTCCTGTCGACGGCCCATCGGGGCGCGATGGATGGACCGTCCTCGGGTCGCCGCTCGCGTGTGTGCCCGTCGCGATCGGCACGCATGGTTTCACCGCCGCCCCGACGATTCGCCCGGACGCGCGCCGTCGTGCCGGGTTTGCGACCGTCGTGGCAGTCGTGCGCGATCGGACCGCAAGCCCCGTGGCTGACCTCGCGGTTCGATTGGCCATCGAAGATGACGCCGACCTGCCAGGCCTCGACCCGTCAGCAGTGACCGACGAACACGGGGTCGCCTTGATCACGGATGTCTGGCTCCCCGACCTAGTCAGGTGCGCCGGCGACGGGCTGCGCCTGCCACTCAAAGTCTGATCGGCACACGAGACCGCTTCCTCGCGCTCCCGCCGCAGTGGGATTTCTGTCAGGGAGTGGGTGAGCGTGCTGGACCGCGGGTATCCCAGCACCGTGTGTCCGAACGAAAACGCCGGATCGTCTCGCGCTACCTCTAGCAAAAGCCCCCTCCCCAACCCCCCCGTCCCCGTTGCGACGGGAGAGGGGCTACTGCGACGGAGGCGGGCGACCGCTGGCTCGCAGGACCTCGCCTCGGTCCGCTCTCGCGCCACTTCCTCACGACAACGCGCAATCCGCAAGCCAGCCGGTAGGCTGCCGGGTGCCATGACCGAACCGACGCACGCGCTGCCCGTCGACTCCGTCCGGGCGCTCCTGCCCCGTTGGGACCCGAGACGTGAGCCTGCGGTCCCACTGGCCGGCGGCTACTCACACCGAGTCCATGCAATCGGCGACGATCATGTCCTCCGGATGACGCCCTCGACGCGCGCGCCGCGCTTACGCCATGAGGCGGTCGTCCTCGACGCCTTGTCCAATCGCCCGGACCTCGACCCAGTCCGGTCGGTGCTCCCACGGGTCATCGGCGAAATCGACGGCGATTCGTCGGGTGATCCGCAATGGCACGGTTGGCGCGGCATTCTCGTCAACCGGTTCCCCGGGACGAACGCATTTCGTGCATGGCTTGACGCCCCTGCCGCGGTGCGTCGTCGCTGGATTCACGACGCGGTCACCGCGCTCCGAGCCGTTCACGGCTTCGGGCCGCCCGGAACCGGCCGCGCGGATCACGACGCACGAGGCTCGTCGTCGTACGTGGTGGGCTGGTACGGCACGCGCATCGAGGACGCTGGCCCGGACTGGCGCGATGCGCACCGGCGCTACCTCTCCGCCCTCCGCGGCCTGCTCAGCGACCGACCACATGCCGAAACGCGCGCACTCGTCGAGGTCTCGCTTGCGGCGTGTGCGGATCGCCTCGATGCGATGGTCAACGCCTTCGGCCCGCGCCCGGGCCACGGCGACCTTCACCTGCATAACGTGATCGTCAGCGGCCAGTCGGTCACCGGGATCATCGATTGGGAGTGGGGCGGGCACACCGAACCCGACGCAGACCTTGCCCACCTGCTGCGCTGGTCACTGTTTCCGGCGCACCCCGCCGATGAGGACCTCGAGGACCGCGTGTCGGCCCGCGACTTCGTTGACGCCGCGCCCGCCATCTGGGCCGCATACCCAGAGGTTGCAGCCTTGCGCGACCTCGAAGCACGCCTCTTCACGTACCTCGTGGAACACGACCTACATCAACTGGTGGCCCACCCCGACTCGACACAGGCAGTCACGCGCCTCGAGGCGTGGCACAGCGGTGCCTGCCGGGAGCTGCTGCCGGCGTGACACGCCCCCACCCCCGGAGATCCCCCTCCCCAACCCCTCCCCCGTTGCGACAGGAGAGGGGCAATGCAGACGGGAGAGGGGAGGTATGCGGTGCGGTTACTGGACCGGCTTGATCTTGTGGAGGATCAGCGGGAAGGTGGTGTGCCAGTACGCGCCGTTCACGTAACTGTTGAGGACTGTCGGCCAGTTGCCCCAGTAAGTCGTGTTCATCGGGATCCAGTGATAGAACTGCCAGACCGGGATGGTCGGGAGTTCCCGCAACCAGATCTCCATAGCGTCGTGGAACAGGTCGAGCAGGCGCGGGTCACCCATCGGGACGGAGTTCATCGTCTCGATGACCTTGTCGAAGTCCTTGTTCGACCACCGGCTCCATTGGTTGCCGCCGCCCGCCGAGGTGTTGGCCTGCGGGACGGAGTTGACCGAGGAGTACAGGTACAGGGTGTAGTACGGGTCGGCGATTGAGGCGCCGTGGCCGAACAGCCACGCCCCCGGATGCTCACCGCTGAGGGCGCGGTTCGTCCAGTCCTGGGGTTGGTTGTACATGGACTCGAAGCCGGCGGCGCGAAGCTGCTCCGCGAGGATCGGCCCCGAGGTCGCCCAGATACTGAACCCAAGGATCTCGACGACGATCCGCTTCCCGCCCTTCGACCAGAAGCCTGCCGAGTCCTTTGCGTAGCCCTTCGCGGTCATGCGCTTGGTGACTTCGCCGAGGTCGAACTTGTTGGTCGGGTACTTCTTGAGCAGGTCCTTGACCGACTCAAAGTACGGCAGGAGGGCGGGGTATGCCGGGTACGGAATCTCGGTCGGCACGCCTGCACCTTCGTACCCGACCTCGATGACTTGCGGCCGGTTGATTGCGTAGCTGAGCGCCCAGCGGATGTCCGGGTCGTTCCACGGCTCCCTTTGGGTGTTGACCCAGAGGCTGTTTGGCCACCAGTCGACGTAGCCATATGGCGGCCGGTTGAAGGTGTGGCTGATGATCTGCTTGTTCTTCTCGACCAGCGGCTTGATGATTTGCGGGAGCAGCGTAAACCCAAGGTCGCCCTCGTTGTTCGCCATCAGGAGGGCGAGACGGTTGTCGTCGGAGAACGGCACGAACAGGATGCGTTCGACAAGCGGGAGGGGCAGGAAGCCGGTCTTGGCGCCCCACCAGTCCTGGCGTAGATCCATGAACTTCTGGGTCTCGGTCCACAGCGTGATGCGGTACGGCCCGGTGCCGCACGGCCACCCCTTGGCGAGGTCGAACCACGTGAACTCGGTTGGGTCCTGCCCCTCGAAGATGTGCTTGGGGAGCAGCTTGACGCCGTTGTCGAACTTGAAGGCGAGGTACTCGAACAGGAACCGTGGGTTCGGCGCCGTGAACGTGAACTTGACGGTCAGGTCGTCGATTGCGCTGACCGAAGCGACGTACTTCTGCATGTCGGCGGCATACGAGAGTTTGAGGTTGCCCTTGAGCAAGTTGAAGGTGAACTCGACGTCACGCGCGGTGAATGGCTTCCCGTCACCCCACTCCACACCCTTGCGGATGTTGACCGTGAGGCCGGAGAAGTCCTCGGTGTAGGTGTAGCCGGTGGCCAACCACGGGATCATCTCGTCGGCGAAGGCCGAGTAGTAGAACAGGCCCTCCCACAGGGCGGCGTTGCCAATCTGGTGCGTTGCGCCTGGCGCGTACGGGTTGCCGATGCCCGCGTCGCTGAACTTCCCGCCGCTGCCGCCGCCGACAATCTGGAGCGTCCGGTTACGAGGGACATCCGCGGGCGCGCCTTGAGCCGCGGCGACGCCCGCTTCCATCCCGCCCAAGCCAGCCGCCACGGCGGCCATGGTCCCCACGGTTCCCGCCCGCAATATGGACTCGCGTGTGTGCCTGCGTTCCATGCTGAACTGACCCTTCCCCCCAGTTTGCACCACGATGCCCAGTGCGGTTCGCTCGGCCACCGCTTCATCCCGTGAACCAATGGCGGGACGCCGACAGGCGGGCATCAATGACCCTGATCGCGTCCGTGTGCAACCTATCACCAACCACGGGACCGTGCGAACCGGTTCACAGCTGCGTGCCGGAGGCCATCGGGCGTGGACCCGTCCACACGATCCTTCCGGCGCCTGGACGGACGCGTGTTGGCCCAAGAAGCGCGGGTCGGTCCGGGTGTGCATCCGGTCGAGCCGAGGCACCGGCGATATGCTCCGACCTCGCTCAAGGAGGACGCCCGTGACCGACGAGATCGCCGCGTGGGGCCGACGCATCCACGGCCCAACCCTGCCCGGAACGGGCACGCGCTGCCTGCGCGACACTCCTCTCACCCCCGATGAGCTGGAGGAGGTCGTCACCATCGTCGCCGCAGCACGCGCCCGACGCCATGGCGCGACGCTACCGGAGCGACTCAAGACCCGCCACTGGGACTCTACGATGACGGCGATGCTCGCCATCAACGCCCGCCTCGGCTGGCCATCCGCCGGGTGGAAGATTGGGGCGGCGAGCCTCGAAGTGCAGCGGGCCGAAGGGATGCCCGGCCCGAGCCCGGGGCAACTCGCGCAACACGGCCTCGTCGCCAGCCCCGGGCGCGTGCCGTCGCACCTGTTCATCAACTACCGCTGCGCCGAATCCGAGTTCGCCTTCAAAATGGCACGCGACCTGCCGGCGCGCCCCACCCCCTACGCTGAAGCGGAGGTCGCCGACGCCGTTGAGTCACTGCACCCCGCGCTCGAGGTGGGCGACACCGTCTTCGACGACTGGTACGGCGCCAGTGGCTACTTCGGCGCGGCGCTCGACAACAACGGCGCCGCGGCCTTCGTCTACGGCGCCCCGGTCACCGAGTGGCGCCACTTCGACCTCGCGACGGCACGTGTCGACCTGTCACTGAACGGCGCGTGGCAGAAGTCCGGGGTTGGCGCGGCGGCGATGGGTCACCCGCTGACCGCACTGACGTGGGTCGCGAACTGGCTGCGCGTGCGTCGCCTCGGGCTGCACGCCGGGGAGTTCGTCAGCACCGGCAGTTGCACCGGCCACTTCTTCGTCGCGCCGGGCGATCGCTTGGTCGCCGACTTTGGGCCGCTTGGGGTGGTTGACGCCACGTTTGAATGACCACCAACGGACGCACGCCGTCGCTGCAACCGCGGCTAGCGCTGACGCAGGCGCGCGGCGATACGGGCGTCGATGATCGACTCCAAGCGCGTCTCAAACCATCGGGCGACGCGCGCATCTACCCGTGCATCGACGAGGGGGTCCGTCGCGCCCGACGCGAGCCCCTCATTGAGGGTGACGATTCGGGCGTCCACTCGCCAATCGATGCGGAAGTCGAGGCGGTCGCCCACCCGACGATCGATCAGGGCGTCGATGCGCGCGTCGGAGACGTCGATCCCAAGGCGGTCGAGGAGTGGGCCGGCGCCATCGCTGATCCGCTTCGCCAGAAGGGCGTCGATGCGGGTGTTGATGAGGTAATCGCTGAGGGCGTCGACGCGCTGATCAATACGGGCGACGATACGGGCGTCGCTCACGTCTTCGGGGTTGTCGGTGGCGTCGTTGGCG
>CAILQO010000264.1 GCA_903836285.1 uncultured Chloroflexota bacterium | reverse complement strand
GTTTGTCACGCCGCTGACGTTCCAAAGCCTGACGCGACGGGCGGTCTTCGGGGACTTGTACGGCGACGTCGAGGCGAACTCGTCGCTGTCGAGTGCCCACGTGGACGTGGGGATGCACGCAGATGTGATGGTCGTTTGCCCGGCGACGGCGACGACCATTGCCCGGCTGGCCCACGGCCTCGCCGACGACATGTTGGCGTGCACCGCGCTGGTGTCGCGCGCGCCGCTAGTGGTGGTGCCGGCGATGAACGTGGCGATGTGGGAACACCCGGCGACGCAGGCGAACCTCGCTACGCTGCTCGGGCGTGGGGCGGTGCAGGTTGGGCCGGAGTTTGGGCGCCTTGCCGAGGGCGTGGTCGGCATGGGGCGGCTGGCGTCGCTGGAAGACGTGATCGGGGCGACACGCGCGGCACTCGGGCGTGATGGGGCACTGGCCGGGCGGCGCGTGGTGGTGACGGCCGGGGGGACGCACGAACCGATCGACCCGGTGCGCTATGTGGGGAATCGGTCGAGCGGCAAGATGGGCTACGCGCTCGCCGAGGCGGCGCGCGATGCCGGGGCGGCGGTGACCCTCGTCTCCGGGCCGGTGACGCTGGCGCGTCCGTGGGGCGTCACCGTGATATCGGTGCAGACGGCACGCCAGATGGCCGACGCAACTCTGGCGGCGTGTGAGGGTGCTGACCTGTTGATCATGGCGGCGGCGGTGGCCGACTACCGACCGAATGTAGAGGCCGACCGCAAGTTGAAGCGGACCGGCGACGCCTTGGCGATCACGCTCGCGCCGAATCCGGACATTCTCGCGACAGTGTCGGCACGGTTTGGCGACCGGCTGGTGAAGGTCGGCTTCGCCGCCGAGACCGGTGAGGTGACCGCTGAGGCGACGCGGAAGGTGCACGCCAAGGGAGCGCACCTAATCTGCGCGAACGATGTGTCTGAGGCGGGCAGCGGATTCGGAACGGACACGAACCGAGTGACGCTGTTCGGGCGCGACGGGTCGGTGGAGGCCTTGCCGATGTTGCCGAAGGCGGAGGTGGCGTCGCGGATCGTGGCACGGGCGGCGGGGTTGGCGAGGAGTGCGTGAGGCGTAGCGTGCGGCACGACGCTGCCCTGGTTCGGACCCCGCGACTCCGTGGCGTCTGGTGTGCGGCATTGCGCGACCGCATAGGCGCCGTGGCGTGGATCGAACGGTGGTGCTCCGCCGGTCTGTTGCCCGTGGTATCGACCGTCGCGGCGCTTCTTTCGGGGGTTGGGGTCCTGTCGATTGCTCCGGAAGTGTTCGCGCAGGTCGGGTCGCCGCTGCGGGTTCCGTCAGAGATGGAGTTGTCGGTGCGCACGTGGAGTGAGGAAGAGATCGACTGGCCGGGAACGCGGGGGCGCGACCTCGACTGGACGAACTTGCGAGGACGGGACCTGCGCGGGATTGACCTCGCTCGACGCAGCCTGGTCGGCGCCGACCTCTCCGGGGCAAACCTCTCTGGCGCCAACTTGGCTGGTGCCAATCTCGCGAGAGCGAGTCTGGCTTGGTCCGATCTCACCGGCGCGGATCTCTCTGGTGCCGACCTTCGTCGCGCTGACCTGTCGGGCGCAAAACTCCACGGCGCGAACTTGGCGTCTGCCGACCTGGGCGGTGCAAACCTCTATGAGGCAGTCATGCATGGCGCTCGGATGGGCGGTGTGAACTTGTCCGGTGCCAACATCGATGGGGTCGACGGCTTCTACCCACCGTAGGGGTCTGCGGGGCCTTGACGACTGGCAGCGGGACACGACCGACCGCTGTCATGACCAGCCCTGCACTCCCACCCCTATCATGGCGCCATGCCAGACGCCACGAACGGATCTCCCTCGTCGCTGAGTGCGACGCGCCTCGCCGCCGTGCGGCGCCACCTTGCCGCGACGAACGCCGACCCGGCGCGCACCACGCCGGTGGATGCCATCCTCATCACCCAAGCCGAAAACCGTCGGTACGCCACCGGATTCACTGGGTCGGCCGGCTTGGTGATGATCTCCGCGACCGACGCCGCGATCTTCACCGACTTCCGCTACATCGAACAGGCGGCGGCGCAATCTCCGGCCTACGAGGTCGTGCGCATTGAAGGGTCGGCGTGGGACGCCATCGCGACGCGCGCCGCGGCGCATGGGGTGCGCACGCTGCTGGTGGAGGCCGACAACCTCACCCTCGACGCGGGGCGCCGGTTGCGCGCCTCCCTCGCGGCCCACGCGCCGGATGTGCACGCCGAAGAAGGCACCGACCTCCTCGTGCCGCTGCGGCAGGTGAAGGACGCAACCGAGATCGAGTCGATGCGCCGTGCGGTCCTCATGGCTGACCGAGCCATCGAGGCGGTTGGGGCGTCGTTGCGACCGGGCATGACCGAACGCCAAGTGGCGTGGAAGCTTGAAGTCCACATGCGCGAGGCGGGCGCGACCGGCTT
This sequence comes from uncultured Chloroflexota bacterium, assembly GCA_903836285.1. Lineage (GTDB taxonomy): Bacteria > Chloroflexota > UBA11872 > UBA12225 > UBA12225 > CAILQO01. The sequence goes on along the minus strand of CAILQO010000264.1, from coordinate 46 downwards.
GTCGTTCCCGACGATCGTCGCGAGTGGCCCGAACGGTGCCATGCCT
>CAILQO010000263.1 GCA_903836285.1 uncultured Chloroflexota bacterium | reverse complement strand
TCCTCTTGGCCCGGCAAGGGCGGCCCGAGCAGGATTGGTCGGCCGACCGCGAGCGACTCGGCCACGGTCATGGATCCCGGCTTCGTCACGATCACCGTCGCGGCGATCATCCACTCGTGAATCGCCGGTTCAAAGCCAAGCACGCGAACCGGTCCACGCCACGCGCGGGATTCCACCGACGTGCGTAGCGCTTCGTTCCGTCCGCAGACAATGACGAACGTTGCCGTGGCAGCGTCGCCGGCGCGGCTGTCGCGATCGCAGGCGCGCAGGACCGCCTCCATGTCACCCGCTCCAGCGCCGCCGCCCATGAACAGCACGACATCTCGGTCGGGATCGAGGCCCAAGCGTTGGCGCATTTCGCGGGCGGTGTGGTCGATTCGCGCAAAGGCAGGGCGGAGCGGCAATCCGATGGTCGTGATGCGCCCGGGCGCGACGCCGACGTGTGCGAGGGCACCGGCGGCCTCCGGAGTTGACACGACGTGGCGGGCTCCCGGATGCCCGGCCCAGAACGGGTGGACGTCTACGAGGTCCGTCACGATGACCGCGCACGGCAATCCGCCCGCGCCGACCGCCATCGCTCGGGTGCACAGCGGATGGACCGAAATGACCGCGGTCGCCCCCGCCAGGCTGATGGCACGACGGATGCGGTCGGCGACGGTGCGTCCGTACACCGCGTGGTAGGCCGCCGTGCCACCGGGGATCGCCGTGAGCCGGTACGCAACCCCCCAGAGCCACGGGGCGTGCCGAATCACCGCGCCGTACCAACTGACGACACGGTCAGCAAACGCATCGATCGGACCGCCGTTGACGCTGGAGCGAACCGCGTCCGAGGCGCCGAACGCTGCCCAGAACGGGTCGTCTGCCCGGTACGGATCGAGTTCCACGAGGTCCAAGGCGCGTTCCGGCGATGCCCGTGCCCCCGCAACCAGTGCGCGACTCGCGCTCCGATGGCCCGCACCCGTATCGGAGGTCAGGACGATCACGCGCCGCATCGCCGATCCCTTCCCCGGCCATGCCCCGGGCGTGCACGTCGTTGCCGGTCACTGTGTGGTCGCGCGTCGCGCTCAGGATACGCCGGCTTGGCGTGGCTCACCGGTGGCACACTGGGGCATGCAGATGGGACTGGCGACACAGCCGGCCGGTGGATCAGGCCAACCCCGCGGATCGGACGCGAACATGGAACGTGGGGAAGCCACGCGCACCGGCATACCGGTGACTGCCATCGCGGGAGCCGAGGTGCGCGCGGCGGTCGAGACTGACGTCCCCGGAATCGAGTCTTTGATCGCCCACTTCGCGCGCCAGAATCGCATGTTGTTCCGTACCGCCCCGGAGTTGCGCGCCGACCTGCACGAGTTCTTCGTTGCCCGCGGGCCTCACCTACCTGGCGAGGGTCTACCTCACCCGGAGCTCGGGTCGGGCGCCGACGTGTTGCTTGGGGTCTGCGGCGTCCACCCAGTCTCGCCCGTGCTTGCGGAGGTGCGGGGCTTGGCGATCCATCCAGATGTCGCGGCGCGGGGCCTCGGGCGCGCATTAGTTGAGGCGTGCGTTGGTCGCGCCCGCGAACTCGGGATCGCGAAGGTCTACACGCTCACGCTCGTGCCTCGGTTCTTCGAGAAGCTCGGGTTCATCCAGGTCGACCGCGGCACCCTCTCATACAAGGTCTGGCACGAGTGCTACCGGTGCCCAAAGTTCGCCAACTGCGACGAGACCGCCATGATTCGGCCGCTCGACCTTGAGTAGCAGATAACCCCGCTCCCGATCTTGAATAGCGCAGCCCCCCAACCCCTCTCCCGCCGCGGCGAGTGGGGGTTATCTGCCACGGGAGGGGAAGGGGAGGGGGTTTTGGGGGTGCAGCGGGTCGTTCCGTCATGTGGGATGGCCCTATACTGAGGGCATGGCCCTCGGTGCCCGCGCGCGTGCCACGGCTGCCGGGGGATTGGCCGCTGGCACACTCGGTGGACTGGTCCCGCCGGACAGTGGGGCCATCCATGCTCCGATGCCCGTCACGGGGGAGCTGCGCCTGCTCCGGCCGGCCATTCCCGTGCTCGCCGTCCTGCTCGCGGTGGCCGCCGTCGTTGCCGGGATTCCCATCCTGTACGAGCTGGTCTACGCGCTCGCCGCCCTGCTGGTGCTCAGCTTCCTGTGGACCCGCACCCTCGTGCAATCGCTTTCGGTGAGCCGCGCCCTCCGCACGAAGTGGTGCGTCGTTGGTGAGGCCGTTGCCGAGGAGTTCACCCTGCGCAACTTCAGTCGCTTGCCCGGCCTGTGGGTGGAGATCCGTGACGGATCAACGATTCCTGGGTACGAGCCAGGGACGGTCCAGATGCTGGGTTCGCTCGAGACGCGGACGTGGCGGACGGGCGCGCGGTGCGAGCGTCGCGGGCTCTACACGCTCGGCCCGCTGCGCCTGATGACCGGCGACCCCTTCGGGATCTTCCAGGGCGAGGTCACGTACGCGGCAACGACAAGCTTCGTCGTGTACCCACCGCTGGTGGAGCTACCCGAACTGCCGATGCCGTACGGCCGGATGCAGGGCAACGCGCGCGCCCTGCTGCGATCGCTTGAGGTGACGACCGACGCCAACGGGTTGCGCGACCACGCGCCGGGTGACGGCCTCCATAGAATCCACTGGCTGTCGAGCGCACGGACCGGCGAGTTGCGATCCAAGGAATTCTCGATGGAGGCGTCGAGCAACCTATGGGTGCTCCTCGACCTCGAGCAACGGGTCCATGTCGGCTCTGGATTGGAGTCGACCGAGGAGTACGCGGTCAACGTCGCTGGCGCACTCGTCCATCGCGCGCTCCGCGACGGCAAGGCGGTCGGTTTGGTGGCACACGGCTCGACCCGGATCGTGGTCCCGCCAGGCAAGGGGACCGCGCACCTCTGGCGGATCATGGAGGTGCTGGCGACGGTGAAGGCGGATGGCCCAGATCCCCTCGATCGCGTGCTTGTCGACGTCCGGCCGACACTTGGACGTGGTCTCTCGGTCGTTGCGGTGACCCCTTCAACCGACCCAGCGTGGGTGAGGGAGCTGCTGGCATGGGGTCTGCGACAGATGGTCCCGGCGGCGGTCCTCGTCGACGCCACGTCGTTCGCCGACGCGGTGGCTGTGGGAACGGTGGTCACACGTGAGGCCCCGCGCGCAGGCCTTTCGGCGCGGGCATTGGCAAACCAACTCGGCGGTTCCGGTGTGATGGCACACGTGGTGAGGCAAGGGCAGGAGTTCGTGCGTGTTGGCGGTCACACCGGCCCAGCTTCGACGATTGACGCGTCGTCCTGGAGGCGCGCATGAGCCTAGCGGCGACTGCGCCGGAGGGCGAACGGCGTCACCCAGCCCACACCCCTCTGCCGGCGCAACGGGAGAGGGCGGAAGGGGCATTGGGGGTGCAGGGGGTTCCAGGATGACCGACGCATCCCAATTCTCCGCGGGACAGGGGCAGGGGGGGCGCCCGTGACCGCCGCGTCCGCCCGACCGGTTGCGGTTGCCCGCCCGTCCATCCTGGCCACGCGTGAAGGGTGGTTCGCCGCACTCCTCCTGCTTGCCATGGTCACCAGCACCGTCGCGAGCGTTGACCAGGGCAAGTGGGCGACCGGAACCAGCATTGTCTACGGGCTTGCGATCGGCGCCTTCATCACTGGCGCCACCCTGTTCCACGTCCGCCTTGCGACGCCCATCGCGCTCGTGCTCGGGGCGCTCGTTGGTGTGACTGCCACATTCGTCATTGTCGGCCACCTGCTGCCACCCCTCGACGACTGGGGGCGCCTGTTCGCGCGGACCATGTCGGAGCAGTGGACGTGGCTGGTCGATCCCGTCGCACGTGAGGCCGCCACGCGGGGGGTCGTCACGCGTACGGCATCCGGCACTGTCACCACGCTGCCGCCCAAGCCCCTGTGGACCATCGCGGGCGCCTTGGTGGCGTTCGGCGACGGGGTTGCGGACTTCGGCCTCCGGCTTGCGCTGTGGGTGCAGCAGGGAGCGTCCGGGCGCGCAGTCACCGACAACACCGTCTTCCTCGTCTGCATTGGGCTGGTCGCGTGGGCGCAGGGGTTGCTCGGCGCGTGGGGCCTCTTCCGGCGGCAGGATGTCGTCGTTGCGGCGGTCCCCACCGGCATCGTGCTCGCGACCAACGCCACGTACACCGGCGACGCACGTGCGCCATTCGCCATCTTCATCATCACCCTGCTGCTCCTTGCCGTCACGCTCAACGTCGCCGCGCTGCAGCGTCGCTGGCTGGCCACTGGCGTGGCATTCCCGTCCGGCCTCTTCTTCGACGTCACGGCCAGCAGCCTCGTCGTGATCTGCGGCTTGGCGTTGCTCGCGCTGATGGGGCCACGCCTCGGCGAGAACCCGCTCTCTAACGCCTTCTGGGAGGTTGCGGGCGAGCAGTGGAGCGACATGGAGAACGTTTCCAACCGCTTCTTTTCCGGCGTCAACAACCCGCAGCGCGGGAGCGGTGCCGGGCGCGACCGGCTCGCTCTCGCCGGCCCGGCCAGGCTCACGCAACGCGTGGTCATGACCATCGCCGCTGAATCGCCGGAGTACTGGCGGGGAGCGTCGTACGACACGTGGACCGGCAAGGAGTGGCTTACCTCCGATCGCTCCCCGGTCACGCGCACCGACAAGCAGCCCGTCATCCCCCCGCGCTTCGCCCGTCGGGAGAAGGTGCTGGCCGACATCGAGATCCAGCAATCCAAGAGCGACCTGCTGTACGTCCCAGACGAGCCCGCGGCACTCACGATCAGCTACCGCATCTACGGCGCGACGCCAGAGAGTGTCGCGACCGACTTCAGCGCCTTGCGTGCGCGACGGCCGGCAATCCCCACCTTGCGCTATGCCGTCGAGGCGTTTAAGTCGAGGGCGAGCGCCGAGGAGCTGCGGACCGCCTCGCCGGACCTGCCGGAGTGGGCCAACCGGTACCTTCAAGTACCAGACCTTCCGAAGCGCGTGGGGGATCTCGCCACCACCCTTGGGCGCGGGCGCAAGACGTCATACGACAAGGCGCAGGCGGTCGAGCTGTTCTTGCGGAAGTACCCGTACACCCTTGAGGTCAAGGCGGCGCCGCCCGACCGGGACTCGCTCGAATACTTCCTGTTCGAGGGTAAGCAGGGCTACTGCGACTACTTCGCGACCGCGATGGTCGTGCTGCTCCGCGCGCAAGGTGTGCCCGCCCGTCTCGCAACCGGCTACGTCACCGGCACGCTCGACCCGGAGACCAGCCGTTACCAAGTCACCGAGGAGGAAGCGCACTCGTGGCCGGAGGTCTTCTTCCCCGGGTACGGGTGGATCGCCTTCGAGCCGTCCGGCTACCGACCCCAGATCGCGCGCCCCGAAGTCGCCACCACTGCCGTCTCGCCTGGCCTGCAGGACTGCTACGAGTATGGGTACAGCACGTTCGGTGACTGCGGCGACGTCGGTGATGCTTCCGCGCTCATCGGGCCGCTCTCGGACGCGCCGGACCAGGCTGGCCCGGGTGTCGACTTGGTGGGCGCGACGTTGACGGTTGTCGCAGGGGTGGCGTCCGGCCTCGGTCAGGTGCTCGCGTGGGGGGTGCTCGTTGTCGCCGTCGCCTTCCTGGCTTGGCGCTATGCCGGCGACTACCTGGCGCGCCGTCGCCCGCCCCGCGAAGCCGTGCTGCACGCTTGGTGGCAGTTCACGGTGGTGGCGCGCCTCGCCGGGCTAGCGGCGGGACCCACGCAGACCCCTTCCGAGCACGCACGCGGGGTTGCCATCGCACTGGATGACGCGTGGAACCGCCCTGCACGGGCGCCTGGGCGGTGGCTCCGCGAGATCGTCGGCGAGCCGGAGGCCGATCCGGGGACGATCGCCGCAGCCTACGCCCGGGTCCGTTACGGTGGCGCGATCCCAACGGATGGGGAGCGCGAGGCGGTGGACGCGGCGTGGCGCGGCCTCCGGTGGCGCCTGCCGGTGGTGCGCCTGTTGCGCGGGTAGCCCCATGCCGCTCCCGCCTCCTGCAGGGCAGCCCCCACCGTCCTCGCTCCCAACTCGTTGCGACGGAAGAGGGGAACGAGGACGTCGCCCGCCCGCAGTTGCGACGGAAGCATGGAGATATGGAGCACGGTGATGCGTGATTCGAGTTATGTCGAAGGGTGCCCGGTGTGCGCCATCGCCGCCGGCGAGACCGTGGTGAAGCACGGGGAGGTGTACCGGGACGACCTGTGGATGATCTGGCACGCCGGACCGCCGTATGGGGTTGCGGGGTGGATGACGGTCCTGACGCACCAGCATGTCGCCGGGATCGCACACTTTGATGATGCCCATGCGGCGCGATTGGGCCCGGACCTCCGGCACTTTGAGAAGGTGCTTGAGGAGGTGACCGGGGCGTTGCGCATCTACACGGCAACGATGAACGAGAGCTCACCGCATTTTCACTTGCACATGGTGCCTCG
>CAILQO010000262.1 GCA_903836285.1 uncultured Chloroflexota bacterium | reverse complement strand
GACCCTCGACGCACGCCTCGATCACCTCGAGCAGGTCGGTCTCGAGCAGGGGCAGCAACACTTGCGCCTCCGGGTCGCCGAGGCGGCAGTTCCACTCGAGCAGCCGGGGACCGCGGGCGGTCCACATGAGGCCGGCGTACATCCACCCAACGTAGGGCGTTCCGGCGGCGCGGCGTGCGTCCACTACCGGCGCGATGAACGTGGCGCACAGGTCGTCCAGGGAGGCGGTCGCCGACACCGGCAGCGGTGCCGGGGCGTAGGCGCCCATGCCCCCGGTATTCGGGCCGGTATCGCCGTTGCCCAGACGCTTGTGGTCCTGCGCGAGGGGGAGCGGTCGCACGGTCGTGCCGTCGGTGAAGGCGATGAGCGAGTACTCCGGACCGGCGAGTCGCTCCTCGATGACCACGTCGCCATAGGCGCACGCGTGGGCGATGGCGGCGTGGAGGGACGCACCATCCTCGGGCAGGGTCACGCCCTTGCCTCCTGCGAGGCCGGATTCCTTCACGACGACCGGCCCGCCGAGGGTGCGTGCCCATGCGCGGGCGCCCTCGGCGTCGGCCGGGCCGAACGTGGCGGCGCGAGGGCCGGGGATGCCAAGCCGCTGTGCCTCGGCACGGGCGAACGCCTTGGAACTTTCGAGGCGCGCCCCCGCTTGCGTGGGGCCGAACACGCGGCATCCGGGCACGGCGGCGAGGGCGTCGGCCAACCCGGCGGCGAGGGGAGACTCCGGTCCGACGATGACGAGGTCGATGCTGGCGACGCGGACGTGATCGACGAGGGCCGGAATGTCGGTGGCGTCGATGGGGATTCGCGTCCCTGGCGTGCCGGCGTTCCCCGGGGCGACGTGAAGCAGGGCGGTTCGTGGCGACGCGGCGATGGCGCGCGCAATGGCGTGTTCACGGCCGCCGCCGCCAACAATCAGGACGCGCCGCCCTGATTCCGAATGGCCTAACCCCCCTCCCCCGCGAGGGAAGGGAGGAACCAGGTCCGCCCCCCCCGACGCCCGGCTCATCCGAGCACCCGCTCGAACGCATCCTTGCGCCGCGGGGACCCAACCTCCAACGGATAGTCGCCGGTGTAGCAGGCGGTGCAGTAGCCGGAGTCGCGGCGCACGGCCCGCATCATCCCGGACAGTGACAGGAACTCGAGCGTGTCGGCGCCGGTGAGTTCGCGCAGGCCTTCGGCCGAGGTGCGCGTCGCGATCAGGTCGTCCTCGTGGCCCATGTCCACCCCGAAGTGGCAGGCATGGCGGATCGGTGGACAGGTGATGCGCAGGTGGACCTCCGTCGCCCCGGCGTCGCGCACGAGCTGCACGAGGGGACCGGCGGTGGTGCCGCGCACGAGGGAGTCGTCGATGAGGACGACCCGCTTGCCCCGGAGGTTCTCGGAGAGGGCGTTGAACTTCATGGCGACGCCGCGCTTCCGCATCGACGGGGTCGGTTCGATGAAGGTGCGCCCGATGTACCGGTTCTTGATGAGGCCGTCGTTGTAGGGGATGCCGCTGGCGCGCGCGTACCCGACCGCCGCGGGGATGGACGAGTCGGGGACCGGCACGACGACGTCGGCGTCAATCCCGGATTCGTGGGCAAGGGCCTCGCCAAGGCGTTGGCGGACGCCGTGGACGCTCAGGCCGTCCCACTCGGAGTCCGGGCGGGAGAAGTAGACGAACTCGAAGATGCACCGTGCAGGGGTAACCACCGGCATCAGCGCTTGCCTGCGGCGCAGTGTGTCTCCCCGGAGGGTGACGATCTCGCCCGGCGCGACCTCGCTGATGTCGTGGCAGCCGAGGGTGACAAGGGCGCACGTCTCGGAAGCGACGGCATACCCGCCATCCGGCAGGGTGCCGACGGAGAGTGGTCGGAAGCCCCACGGGTCGCGCACCGCGATCACCCGGTTCTCCACCAGCAAGGCGAGGCAGTAGGCACCCGTCCATGCCGGCATCGTGCGTGCGATGCGGTCCTCCCACGTCGGCCCACCCGCCGATGCGAGCATGAGCGTCATGACCTCGGTGTCCGATGAGGCGGTCAGGCCAAAGCCTCGGGCGAGGATCTCGGCACGGAGCTCCCGGGCGTTGACGAGGTTGCCGTTGTGGGCGACGGCGAGGGGTCCGTGGATCGTCTCGACGAGAAACGGTTGCGCGTTGCGCGCACCGACGCCACCCGTGGTGGAGTAGCGGGTGTGGCCGATGCCGTTTGAGCCGTGCAACGGGGCGAGGCTTGCCCCCGTGAAGACCTGGCCGACGAGGCCGTCGCCCTTCTGGATGCGTGCTTGCGTCCCGTCGGAGACGGCGATGCCCGCGGCCTCCTGGCCGCGATGCTGGAGCGCGAACAGGCCGAAGAAAACCTGTTCGGCGACGTCACCCGCGGGCGACGAGACGCCGATGACGCCGCACTCCTCGCGCGGGGCGTCGGACGTGCCCAAGGGTTCGTTCATGGTGAGCCTTCGTCGCGCGTACCTTGTGCGACTTGCAGGGTGTCGTCGGCGGTGGTCACCCGGTCGCGTTGCGCCGCCTGGAACGCCGCGACGGCCCGTGCGACCTGCGGGTCGTGGGCGCCGAGAACCTTGGCCGCAAACAGGGCGGCGTTGACTGGCTCAAGGATGACCGCAGGCCCGACACCTGGGGGCATCCGCAAGCTGCTCCACGCGTCGATCTCCGGACCCGGCGGCGGGCATGCAATCACCGGCGCGGCCACCTGTGGGTCCGTGAACCCCGACAGGGCATTCGACCGGCCGGCGACGGTAATGAAGACCTTTGGCCGCGGGTCGGCGTCGTGGTCTCGGAGGATGGCGAGGACGTGTTCGGGAGTGCGGTGGGCAGACCCCACGCGCTGCACGACATCGATGTGGAACCCACGCAGGGCATCGGCGATTGCGCCTGCGTGGTCCCGGTCGGCGGGCGACCCCATGACGATCACGGCAAGGGTCGCCGTGGTGGAGTCAGGCGGTCGTTCTGGTCCGCGGGCATCACTGCCCACCCTACTGGCGGTCGGTGGTGTCATTAGCTCTCGGGCCTCCCCTCGCCTGCACCAAGGAATCCAGCGCTGGTGAGCGCACCACGGATTCGCGACCCGACGGGGTACGCGGCCGTTTCGAACGGGAGTCCCGTCAACCGCTCATACGCGGTCGCGTACCGCGTGGAGGTGGCGGCGATGACGTCCGGTCCGAGGGCCGGGGGGGTGCCGTCGCCCCGGTAGCCCATGGCGTCGAGGGCCAGGCGGACCGGTTCCTTGTCGAGGCTCTCCGGCTCGAGTCCCGCGGCGAGGCGTGCCTCGTGGCTTGACGCCTCCCAGAAGCGCGACGAGTCCGGGGTGTGGACCTCGTCGATCAGCAGCAACGCGCCGTCCGGGCCGAGGCCAAACTCGTACTTGGTATCGGCAAGGATCAGGCCGGCCTTGGCGGCGACTGCCTGGCCGTGCGCGAAGGTTGCGAGAGCCGCCGCCTGCACGCGATCCCACAAGACAGCATTGACGAGGCCCCGCGCGACGACATCGGCGCAGGTGAGCGGTTCGTCGTGGGCGCCGGCCTCGGCCTTCGTGGTCGGGGTGATGATCGGGTGCGGCAACGCCGTGTTCTTGCGGATGCCATCCGGGAAGTCGTAGCCGTAGATCGTGCGAGCCCCGGCGGCGTACTGGCGCCAGATGGAGGTCGAGGTCGAACCGGTCATGTACGCACGCACGACCACCTCAACCGGCAGGGGCGTGGCACTCGTGGCCACGGTGACGTTCGGGTCAGGGACGTCGATGACGTGGTTGGCGACGACGTGCCGGACCTGCGCGAACCACCACGCCGACAGCTGGTTGAGGACCTGTCCCTTCCAAGGGATCGCCGCGACGACGCGATCGAAGGCGGAGAGGCGATCGGTGGTCACGAACAGGCGTCGCCCACCGGGTAGGTCGTAGCTGATGCGCACCTTGCCTGAGCGTCGCCCCGGCAACGGGAGGTCGATGTCGCGGAACGGGTCAGGCGCGGGCATGGCGAACCCCCTCCTCGAACAGGCGCAGGCCGAGCGTACCGGGCGGCGTAGTGGCGGCCCCGTACTTGCGCCGGTGGAAGCCGGGATGCTGCCGGTCGGTCACGTGGTTTTCCGGGTGAGGCATCAGGCCAAGCACCAGGCCGGACGCGTCGCAGATGCCGGCGACGGCGCCACGCGACCCGTTGGGGTTGCGTCCGGCGTAGCGGAAGGCGATGCGATCGGTGGCAACGAGATCGGCCCAGGCGTCGTCCGCCATGGTGAGGCGCCCCTCGCCGTGGGCGATTGGGCACGCGATGGAGGCATCGAGCCCCGCCGTCCAGATGCAGGTGGTACTTACCGGCACGATCTCGACCCACTCGCACGTGAAGGCGCCGCCGTTGTTCGGCCCGAGCGCCATGCGTCGGGGCGATGCGGTCTGCGCGTGCCCGGGGCTTGACGGGGTCTCGAAGATCCCGAGGTTCATCAGGGCCTGGAAGCCGTTGCACACGCCGAGGACCGGGCGGCGGTTCGCGATGGCCCGGTGGATGAGGCCGGACGCCACCTCCTCAAGTTCGTGGGCGAAGAGGCGGCCGGCACCGAGGGCGTCGGCGAAGGAGAACCCCCCAGGCAGGACGACGAGGTCGGCGTCATCGACCTCTGCCGTGGTGTCAAGCAGGCGGCGCGTCGAGACGGTGATTGGGGTAGCCCCGGCGCGCGCCAGGGCGAACGCGATGTCCGGGTCGCGGTTGGTGCCGGGCGCGGTGATGATCGCGGCGGTCACGCGTCGCATCGGCGTCATGGCACGCGCGTCCACGCGTCGCGGAGCGCGGCCATCTCGATGGCGCTTCCGTCGGGCAGGACGAGGCGCTGGTCGGCGGTGACGACGCCGACCTCGGTGACATCGTGGCCGAAGCGGTCGCGGATCGCCCCCACGACTTCCGGGGCAACCTCGATGACGAAGCGCCCGGGCGTCTCGGCGTAGAGGAAGGTGCCAAGGCTTGCGTCGTCGGCAGCGATCGTTGGCCACCCGGACATGTCCACGCCAAGGTCGCCACCAATCGCCATCTCGGCGACGGCGACGGCAAGGCCGCCCTCGCTGATGTCGTGGCAGGCGACGACGAGGTCATCCATGATCGCGCGATGCAGGGTCCGGAAGCGTTCGGGCGAGGCGGCGTCCCACGCTGGCACTGGCCCGGCACCGGTAACGTCGTGCACCTGTGCCACGTGCGACCCGCCAAATGTGGCCACCGCCGTGCCGAGGGTGAGGAGGCGGTTGCCCGGCACTTTGCAGTCGGGCGTGACGGTTCGGCCGGCGTCGGGCACGTGGGCGACCGCAGTGATGACGAGGGTCGGCGGGACGGCGGAGCGGGTGCCATCCGGGCCGGCGTACTCGTTGTTGAGGGAGTCCTTGCCGGAGATGAACGGGGCGCCGAACGCCTCCGCGGCCGTGCAGATGCCGTCGACGGCCGCGACCAGTTGGCCAAGGGTCTCGGGGCGGCGCGGGTCGCCCCACGAGAAGTTATCCATCAGGACGACACGATCCGGGTCTGCACCGCAAGCGACCACGTTGCGAATCGCCTCGTCGACTACCGATAGACCCATCCGCTCGGGGTCAACCACCCCCTGCCATGGGCTCACGCCGATGCCAATGGCCAGACCATGCACCTCGCTTGGTTCGGCAAGCACGGTGCCGTCGGCGTGGCCGTCGCGCCGTGCCCCGACGAGCGGCCGGATCACCGTGGCGCCGCGGATCTCGTGGTCGTAGCGCCGGATGACGTGCGCCTTCGACGCGATGTTTGGGTGCGACAGCAACGCAAGCACGGTGGCGACGTGGTCGACGCCATCGAGGTGCCGAGAGACCTCCGGGGCCGACGCCGGGGCGCGGTCCGGGCGGGGGAGCACTGCCCTCATCTCGCGGCGCGGGCGTCCACCGTGCAGGAACTCGACGGCGAGGTCGACGATCGCTTCACCCCGATGGCGCACGACAAGGTGCCCGTCGCCGGTGATCTCGCCGACGTCGGTCCACTCGACGCCGTGGGCCTCGCAGGCGTCAATGAGGGGGCGCGAGTTGGCAACGGTCACGACCATGCGTTCCTGCGCTTCGGAGAGCCAGATTTCCCATCCGGCGAGTCCGGGGTACTTGAGCGGCAGGTCGTCGAGGTCGACACGCGCGCCGGACTCACTGGCGAGCTCGCCGATGGCGGACGACAGGCCGCCTGCGCCGCAGTCGGTGATGGAGCGGTAGAGGTCGCGCCGGTCGGCGAGGAGGTCGATGAGCGCCTTCTCGACGATGGGGTCGCCGATCTGGACACTGGCACCCGCAATCTCGCCTGTGGTGACGTCCATCGTCATCGAGGAGAAGGTGGCGCCGCGCAGGCCGTCGCGGCCGGTACGCCCGCCAAGCACGATGATCCGGTCGCCGGGAACGGGCGCCTCGGCGATGTACGGCGACGGGGCGACGCCAATGCACCCGGCGTAGACGAGGGGGTTCGCGACGTACCCGGCGTCGTAGATGACCGCACCCGCGACGGTGGGCAGGCCGATCTTGTTGCCGTAGTCGGCGATCCCGGCGACGACGCCCGACCGGATCTGGTGCGGGTGGATGGCGCCATCCGGGACGGAGGCCGGATCGACGTCGGGTGGGCCGAAGCAGAGGATGTCGGTGCAGGCGATCGGGCGGTGCGAGGCGCCGAGGATGTCGCGGATGACGCCGCCAACCCCAGTGTTCGCGCCGCCGAACGGTTCGACGGCGCTCGGGTGGTTGTGCGTCTCGCACTTGATGGCGACCGTCGTGCCGGGGGTGAACTCGACGATGCCCGCGTTCCCGACGAAGGCGCTGACGACCCACGGTGAGGCGATCCGCTCGGTGGAGGCGCGCAACTGGCCGAGAAGCGATGGGCGCACGACGCCGTCGTCGGTGGTGATGCGTGCCCGGAACGTCTTGTGGGCGCAGTGTTCGGACCACGTCTGGGCGATGGTTTCAAGTTCGGCCTCGGTGGGAGCGACGCCGCGCGCGACGACGTGGTCGCGGATCGCGTGCAACTCGGCGAGGTCGAGGGCAAGCCCGCGTTCGGTGTTGATGGCAAGCAGGGCGTCGTCGGAGGTGGCCCCATCGATAAGGACACGGGCTGTAGCCCCCCTCTCCTGCCACAGCGGGGGAGGGGCTGGGAGTGGGGGTTCCCCTGCGAGGAGCCGTGTCGGCGTGATCGGTCCACCAATGGCCCAGTCCTCGATGACCGGGTTGACGAGGAGGCGCCGTGTGAGCTGCGTGACGGTGGCGTCAGGCAGGTTGCCGTCGATCTCGATGCGCCTGCCGGAGGCGACGCCGACGCGGTCGTTGCCAGCGAGGCGTCGCAGGACGCGGCTGACCTCCAAGGATCGCGCGTCAGTGACGCCGGGGCGCAGGATCGACTCGACGTAGGTGGCTGCGTTGGGCGGGCCGGGGTTCCACGTGCAGGTGCTGAGGATGTCGTCGGCGACGAGGGACCCGAGGCGGTCCCGGAGGGTGCCTGTGACCTTGCCCTCGACGAACACGAGGTCGATGATGCGCACGCCACGCACGGCGGTTGCAGGGTCGTCCACGCGGAAGATCGGTGAACGCAGGGTCGCGCGGAGGTCGTCGGCGAGGGCATCGGCACGGGGATCGTGCCCAGTGGTGGTGATCTCGAGGCGCTGGAT
>CAILQO010000261.1 GCA_903836285.1 uncultured Chloroflexota bacterium | reverse complement strand
AGTGCGGGAACGTCTTCCTCAATCGCGGTCAAGACCGTCCAGCGTCCTTCGCCGGTGTCCTCCACGTAGCCTTTGACGCCAGAAAGCTCAGGGTCACGATGGAACGCCCGACCGGACAGTTCGAGAAGCCACGATCGGATGACGCTCCCTTCCTGCCACAGGTCCGATAGCCTGGCGAGGTCGAAGTCGTAGCCGAACTTGCCAGCGCCCTCAAGAATCTCAAAGCCTTCGGCATAGGCCTGCATCAGGGCGTACTCGATGCCGTTGTGAACCATCTTTGCGAAATGGCCCGCGCCGTGACCGCCTACAAGTTGGTAGCCATCCACCGGAGCAAGCGTCCGAAATAGGGGTTCGCACTGCGCGAAGGTTTGTGGGTCGGTTCCGATCATGAGGCAGTACCCCCGATCGAGCCCCCACACACCGCCACTTGTACCGCAGTCGACATAACGCAGCCCAGCCGCCTCAGCGCGCGCTGCCCGTTCGACGCTTTGCTTGAAGTACGAGTTGCCTCCGTCAACGAGGATGTCGCCGGGTGACGCGACTGAGATGGCGGCCTCGATCGTGTCGTCAACTGCTTCGCCTTGGGGCACCATCATCCAGAAAACGCGTGGACTGGCGAGCTTGACGGCCATTCCCTCGAGGTCATCGACGGCGACAACCGATGGCCCCAACTCGATCGCGAGCGCGGTTGCCGCTGCTGGCGAAGCATCGTAGGCAACTGCCTCGTGCCCTCCCCGTACGAGGCGTCGCACCATGTTGGCACCCATGCGTCCGAGTCCCACGAAACCCACTTGCATGCTGCATCCCTCCGGGCATCCGTAAATGCGCTGTTCCAAATCGTTTCTATGTAAAGCTTGAACGTCGACCCGAATCTAGCCGTCTGGGAGTAGACGATCGATCCCCAATACGTCACCCTCGCTCGGCATCCTGATCCGCAAGATGGGACGGCCAAGTGTCTTCAACGCGTCGGCATCGCCGAGTGCCTGAGCTGCTATCAGCTGGCCGAAGCCGTATCCCTCCCCGGGGACCGGAACGCTTGGCCCTTCGAAATGGTTGATGAGCTGGACGCACAGCCCTGCGAGCCCACCCTTGTGCAGCTGTCCGGTGGAGTGAAGAAATCGCGGGCCGTACCCGACGGTGACCGGTCGCACGGTCCTTGAAAGAATGCGCGCCCGGAGGCGTGCCAACGCGGCGTCCGCTTCGGAGGTTGGTTGGAGATACGCCTGCAGCGCGACGTATCCGGACGGCCCGAGCGCGCCGATTGCTGTCTCCAGACTCGGGGAGGCGGACGAAGCTTCGAGGTCGTCGGAAACATCAAGGGCGCCGCCAATCGCGGCTTCTGCCAGCACCCGACGGGTCTCCACCTTCGCGCGCTCGACGTCTGGTTGGTCGAAAGGTTCGATGCGCAGGTGCGCTGCCGCGACGGACGTCGCGAACTCCCAGATGAAGAAGAGCCAGCCGAGGTCAATCGCTCCCCGGGCAGCAAGTCGCAAGACAGGGGTTCCAGCCGCACCAATGGCGTCGAGCCGTGGGTCTAGGCCCCCCGGACCGTCCATGGCACCCGCGGACCGATCGAACCGGGGGTCGATTGCGACGACCACGCGATCAGGACCGTAGGCGGTAGGGTTATCCAAGGGCTCCCCCACTATTGGGAGGATTCCTCGACCGCTCTTTCCCAGGCTCTCGGCGATGAGCTGCTCGATCCAGATGCCGAGCGACGTGAACGGCACCGGGCAGTGGATCGTGAGCTTGTCCCGACCGACTGCGGCGTTCGAAGCGAGAAAAATCCCGAGACGCGCACCGGGGTTCGCGTCCAGATCTGAGATTTGGCAGCTGGCCATCGCTTCCGCCGCCCCTTGAAGGATGGCGCCCACGTCGTAGCCCGCGAGGGCCGCTGGCACCAGGCCGAAGTACGACAGGGCGGAGTACCTGCCACCGATGTCAGGTGGATTGACAAGCGTTCGACGGTACCCGTCATGTGCCGCGATGAACCCGAGCTGGGAACCCGGGTCGGTGATCGCGATGAAGCCGTCGCCGGCACGATTGGCGCCTACCTCTTCGATTGCACGTCTCCAGAAGTACTGCTGGAAACACCGTGGTTCTATCGTCGTGCCCGACTTGGAAGCGACGACGCACACGCTGGTAGCGGTCGGGTGCGAACGGGCGACTGAGTCAACTGCGCCTGGATGGGTCGAGTCGAGGACGGATAGCCGCAGGCCGTCAGCATGCGCATTAACGGCTTCACCCATCACCGCGGCGGCGAGTGAACTCCCGCCCATCCCGAGGACTACGACGCGGGTCCTGCCTTCGGCGAGGAAAGTGCTTCGAAGGCCGTCGAGGGCATCGACCTGGCCCCGCATCTTGGAAGCGACATCGAGCCATCCAAACCGGTCCGCAATGAGCGGTTCAAGGCTGGCAGGTGCCCCAAACAATGAGGGATCGCGTTGCCAGATACGCTCCACGATCGCGGCGGTGGTCGTCTCCGTTGGAAATGCCATGGGTGCGAGGATATCGGGGGTGTCGATGTAACGCACTCCCCGCAGGCATCGAGCAGATGTCACAACTTCGGCCAGCGGCGGCGTCTTCAGGGTGATGGCAATGGGTCTTGCAGCTGACAGCGGGCGGGCAGCGCCCGGTCGGGCGGAACGATTGTCGCCGAGCCTGCCGTTCGACGATCGCATTGACCCGGAAGACGCTGACGCGCTAGTGCGGATTGCGGGCGGCGACACTGGAGCACTGCACACCGCATTCGTCCGCCATTGGGAGGCGGTCGCCCGCGCCGCGCTCCGGATTGCGGGTGACGTTGACGATGCGCGGGACGCTGCGCAGGAAGCATTCATTCGACTGCATGCTCGGCCGCCATCCGCTGACACACCGTTACGCGCCTGGCTGTGTCGAGTCGCGACGAACGAGGCCGTGAACGCGCTGCGTTCAGGTCGAAGGCGGGTCGCGCGCGAGGCCAGGCACCTCGCTTCAGCCGATGCTGCTGCCACGGACGATATTGCGGGGGCGAACCTTCGCGCAGAACGAGAGCTGGTACGCGAAACACTGCTTGCGTTGCCCGCGCGTGCTCGGGAACTTCTCGTGCTACGTGCGGAGGGCTACCGCTATTTTGAGATTGCGACGGTGATCGGCGTAGCTCCTGGGTCTGTCGGGACTTTGCTTGCCCGGGCCGAAACGGCGTTTCGTGAAGGGTACGAAGCCCGGCGCGGTGGGGCATGACGCTGCTCGCATGTATTGGCGATGACGTGAGGAGATGAACATGGTGAGGAACGCGTTGGCCGGGATGCGCTGCGAGCTGGCGCCACGTGATGGCGACTTACGGGCAGTCATTGACAGCGAACTTGGTGGTCTCACGCACCTTGATCTAGCCGAGCATGTCCGCGCGTGTGAGGAGTGCCGAGATCGAGCTCAGGCGCTTCGAGCCACATCGGCTCTCGTTCGCGGGCGACTGCTTATGTTGGGTCCAACTGCAACTGCCGCAGTCGACGCACCACCGTTCGACCGGCTGTTGGTTGCGAAACCCAGGACATGGCTGTCGCTCGTGGTGCCGGGTCACGCCGATCGGTGGACTATTCGGGCAGGCGCCGCGGTTGCTGCCGTTGCCTTGGCCGCGCTTTGGCCGTCGGTGTCCACCTTTGCCGAAGGTGCACTGCAGTCCTTTCGAGTACAGCGCGTGCAGCCGATCACGGTGGACGCTGAGGCGCTGCGAGGCCGGTTCGCGGGCCTGCCTTTGGAAGAGGGCAAGCTCCGCGAAGCGCTGCGCTATCGGGGCCCAGACAAGCCGACGTTCACGATCACTTCGCGAGCGGACGCAGTGTCGCGGTCAGGTCTCGCCCTGCGCCTGCCTACGGTGATCCCAGCAAAGGTTGGGGTGAAGCCTGCACGGTTCGTCGTGACATCCAGCGGCGTTGCCGACATGACGGTCGATGGTCCACGACTGGTGCAAGTCGCGAAGGACGCGAAAGTATCTGATCCCGCGTTGCTGTCGCGCATCGCTTCGCTTGATGGGGCGACCGTCAAGATTGAGGCGTCGCCCGCCGTCATCGCGGTGTGGGGCGACATCGACATCCCTACTCAGGTGCCCGCAATCACTGCTGGGGGGGCGATGTCGACGCCCACGGTTCGCGGCCCGGTCATGTTTGTCGCGCAGGTGAAGTCGCCGGTCCTGAACGTGTCGGCGTCAGTTGACGTTGACGGCTTGCGGGATGCGTTGCTGAAATCTGGTTCAGTGCCGTCCGAGCTCGTTCAGGCGTTCGGCGCAATCAAGGATTGGAGGACGACGCTTCCAGTCCCGTCGGGGGGTTCGAACAGTATTCGGCAGGTTGACGTGGACGGAACGACTGGGAGTGTCTCCACTCGGTCTCAAGAGGGCAAGACTCTCAC
Source organism: uncultured Chloroflexota bacterium (assembly GCA_903836285.1). Classification (GTDB taxonomy): domain Bacteria; phylum Chloroflexota; class UBA11872; order UBA12225; family UBA12225; genus CAILQO01. The sequence goes on along the minus strand of CAILQO010000261.1, from coordinate 479 downwards.
GACGGCAATCTGGACCCGCGATGGAGTGTTATACGGGGTTGCAGGTGACCTCCCGGAGGCGGACATCCTGGCCGCCGCCCGGTCGCTGGCCCCGGCCAAGCCGTGACTGCGGCTGAGCTCGCAATAGACGTTCAGGGACTGGTAAAGCGGTATGGACGGAAAGTAGCGGTCGATGGCGTGTCGTTTCGTGTCCCGGCGGGCACGACCCTCGCTCTGCTCGGACCGAACGGTGCCGGCAAGTCGACCACTGTCAAGATGCTCGTCGGGTTGGTACGCCCGACGGGCGGCATCGCGCGCGTTCTCAGCGGTGACCCTACAGATCCTGCGACGCGCCGCGATATTGGCTATGTACCCGAGCAGTTCCGGTTCCCGGAATGGCTGCACGCTGCGGACTTCGTAAGCTTTCATGCGGCGCTTGCCGACGTACCCGCACGCGAACGAACCGACCGCGTCGTGTGGGCACTTGATCTGGTGGGGCT
>CAILQO010000260.1 GCA_903836285.1 uncultured Chloroflexota bacterium | reverse complement strand
GATCTGCCTCATCGATGAGGCGGCGCTCGTGGCATCGCTCGACTCAGGGCACCTTGGCGCGGCGGCGCTCGATGTCTTCGCCCAGGAGCCGCTCGCGCAGGATAGCCCCCTTCGGACGCACCCAAGCGTTCTCTGCACGCCGCACCTCGGGGCATCGACCCGCGAGGCACAGGTCGAGGTGGCCACCGACGTCGCCCGACTCGTGTTGGCCTGCCTGCGGGGCGAGCATGTTTCCGGAGCGGTCAACGCGCCGCTTCGCGTCCCTGAGGAGATTGCGTACCTCGAGCCGTACCTGCGCCTCGGTGAGCACCTTGGGCGGGCGCTCGTACAACTCACCGACGCACGCCTTGATGCGGTAGAGGTGACGTACCACGGTGAGGTCGCTGATCACGACACCGGTCCAGTGACCGCGGCCGTGATCAAGGGGCTGCTCGCGCCGGTGAGTGAGGAGCGCGTCAACCTCATCAATGCCCGGCATGTTGCCCGGAGTCGCGGCCTGCACGTCAGCGAACGCAAGGTGGAGGCGGGGGATAGCCCGTACGCCAACGTCGTCTCGGTTGAAATGGGTTCTGGGGCGGCGCGTCGGGATATCGCCGGGGCAATCGTGGGGTCGGAGCTGCGATTGGTCCGCCTCGACGGCTACGCGGTTGATGTGGCACCCGTTGGGCACGTGCTTGTGACGCGCCACCTCGATCGTCCGGGCATGATCGGGCGAGTTGGCACGATCTTGGGTGAGGGCGACGTGAATATCTCCGCGATGCAGGTGGGGCGACGGACCCTGCGCGGGGAGGCCGTGATGGTGATGACCCTTGACGAGCCGGTGAGCCGTGACGTCGAAGGGAGATTGGCGGCGATTGACGGAATCCTGTCGGTGAAGCAGGTGACGTTGTAGTCGCGTTGGGCAGGGAGGGTTGGTGGGCGAGGTCTTGGCGTCCTTCGCGGTGCCCCAGGGCGCGCGTGGAGGCGCCCCGCGAGGAATGTGCGTTGGCCTCTCCCGTGGAGGCGCCGTGCTTGCTGGTGGAGTCGCCCCGCTTGCTGGGCGCTGACCTCTCCCCTGGCGTTAGGAGGCGGGCCGGGCACGCTTCCTCGTGGACTACTGGCATGATGACTGGGACAGCAGGGTCGCGCACGGCCAACCGATGCCATCTTGGTGACTTGCCGGCCATAGGTAGAGCGCGGGCGATTCGGCGAGGCAGGTCCACACGCAGAAAGACCGACCTCTCGGTCGGCCAGTCGATTACGTGCCTGCGGGGACGGTGTTAGGCGCTCGCACCAACCGAAGTGTGGAAGCGCTTCATCAAGCGGCTCTTGCGCCGTGCCGCGTTGTTCGCGTGCAGGACGCCCTTGCGGACGGCGATGTCTAGCTCGCGCACTGCCTCGCGAACCGCTTCCTCAGTGACGCCCACCGGGGTGTCGGTGGCGATCGCGACGCGCGCCTTGGTCACGAACGTCTTGACCTTGGATCGCACCGAACGATTGCGAAGCCGATGCTTCTCCTGACGCTCGAACCGCTTGCGGTCCGTCTTCTTCCCTTTTGGCATTGATAAACCTTGCTTCTATTAACGTGAATGTGCGACGAGTATACCGTCAGCTCCGGAGCCACTGCACGAGGGCGAGCGTCACGTTCCCCTCGATCGCGGCG
>CAILQO010000259.1 GCA_903836285.1 uncultured Chloroflexota bacterium | reverse complement strand
CGGTCCTTGCCGTGGTCGAGATGAACCTCGAGGAGTTCCCCGCCTTCCGGCTCGGGCGTCGATCGCGCCGTACCGAGTTGCGCTACGTCCGAAGCCGCCCGGCGGCGGATGGCCAAGTCCTCGAGCAAACCTGGACTGTGCGCGGCGCCGAAGGCCTCGGACTGCCCGGCCCGTTCGAGCAAGACCTGTACGTCGGCCTTATGCTGCTGTTCACCGAGCAAGGCCTGCCGGACGACGGACGTATCCGCTTCACACGCAACCGCCTGGCGCAGGTGCTTGGCATCTCCAACTCGGGGCGTGGCTACGAGTTGATCGAGCAAGGCCTCGCCCGCCTCGCCGGCGCGACCGTCCAGACGGAGCACCTCTTCGTGCGCCCGTCGCCGCTTGGGCCGGGCCGCGAACGCACCGGCCCGATCGAACGCTTGAGCCTGACCTTCCACGTCCTAGAAGAGGTGCGTGTCTACGAACGTGCCGCCGTGGCGACGGCGCGGCGCATCGCCGCCCTCGATGCCGCTGACGAGGAGGCCGGGCTTGCCGGACGTATCGAACCGGCGCGCCCCTTTGAGGTGTCGGTCGCGCGCCTCGGTGCCCCGTTGGTGCAGGGATTCGAGCGGCGCTACACGAAGGGTCTCGACACCACCTTCTACTTCCAGTTGGGTGGGCCACTTTCCCGGCGCCTGTATCGCTACCTCGACAAGGTGCGCAACGGGCGTGGCAGCTTCGAGATTGGCTTGCGGTCTCTCGGCGACGTGATCGGCCTGGAGTATCGCTACCCCTCCGACATCAAGGTGGGCCTCGCAGAATCGCACGACGAGTTGCGCGCGAGTGGCTACCTCGCCGGCGTGCACTACCTCCCAATGGCGGGCGGCCCCGGCGCGGGTGAGAAGGTTGCCTACGCGTTCGACCCTGCCTTCGATGCCCGGCCGCGTCGCCGTGCTGGGTCGACCGGCCCGGTCCCTGGCGTGATCGACCCCACGCGTGACGCAGCGCTGCGCGTGCCACTTGATGCCGACGACCCGGGCGGGTCCCTCGCCCCGGTAGCACCTGAACGACCCGCCGACCAGGTTGCCGCCGCGCGAGTTGCCGTTTCCGAGGGTGAACCGGTCCTCGACGACGAGGCCGCAGCCCGCATCGTGACCCTCGAGTCGTTCGGCGTCACCGCCGCCCGGGCGCGCCAGTTGGTGATGGCGTACCCCGGGCCACACATCGACGCGCAGGTGGCGGCGTTACGCGATCGCGTCGAGCGGGCCACGTCCGGCCGTGGGCGCACCACGGCGCCACGTAACCCCGCCGGCTACCTCGCGCAATCGATCGTCGACGGCTTTGCAACCCCCGCCGCGCGACCGTTGCCCTTCCCGACCGCTCGGAACGGAGACGCCCAGTCCGCCCGTCCGGCACCCACAATCGCCGCCGAAGCGCTTCGGTCGGCCCCCACGACGGTGCCATCGGCCCCAGTGGGTGAGGCGCCGCGTACGTCGGCGCCGGCACTGCCGGATGGCCCGCCAGAGTTCGTGGCCGTCTGTGCGGCGTTGCGTGATGCATTGTCGGCGGCCACCTTCTCTGCATGGGTCGCGACGGTGCTTCCGGCCGACGGCACCGAGGTCGCCGAGGATGCCCCCGACGAAGGCGACACCCGCCCGGTTGTCGTCGTGCGCGTGCCGACCCGCTTCGCCATGGCCCGGTGGGATCGCGACCCGTTGGCGGCTGCCCTTCGCGGCGCCGAGGCGACCCTTGGGGTGCGCGTGCGCCTCGTGCTTGCCTGACGGCATCCAGACCCCGGTCGACGCGACGCCCCGACGATCACGGTCGCCCGATCAGGTCCTCAAAGAAGGCGCGCCCCAAGTCCTGCGGCGCGAACGAACCCGGCGCCTCCGGCACTCGTGAGGCCATGCGCGCCACGGCGGCACCATCCTTGAAGCCGCTTCCGGTCAGGATGCAAGTGACGCGATCGTCTGGCCCGACCTCGCCGGCGGCGACCGCCGCCATCAGGCCCGCCACTGAGGTTGCCCCGGCCGGTTCCACGAAGAGTCCCTCGTGGCGCGCCAACGTCGCCTGCGCCTCCCACGCCGCCTCGTCCGCCACGAGGTGGCCGTTCCCACCGGAGTCGCGCACGGCATGCAACGCCCGCGTCGCGTCGAGGTCGATCGGTACCGCCAAGCCAGAGACGTTCGTCCCCGCCTCCCCGGGGTCGAGGGTGCGTGCGTGGCCGTGGCCGGCACGGAACGCCGTCACCACGGTGTCGTTCCCGGCCGGTTGCACGGCGTGGATGCGTGGGGGCATTGTCGTCGCCGAGGCGTCGCGCGCACCGCGCCAGGTTGCCACCACGAGGCCACCGCCCCCGACTGGGGCAAAGATGCGGTCGGGCGCACCTTCGGCCACGATCTCCGCCCCAAGTGGTTCAATGCCGGCCATCGCTTCCGGGGCGATCTCGTACGCCGAGGTGCCGAGGGGCATCCCCATCGTCGCGCAGACCTCCGAGAGGCGGTCGATCAGGGCACGCACGGCATCCGGTGTGTCAAGCATTCCACGGACACGTACAACAACCGCCCCGTGGGCGCGGATCTGGGCGAGTTTCGCCTCTGGCGCCTCGACGGGAACGCAGACGATGCACGGCAGTCCCGCGGCGGCGGCGTACGTGGCAAGCGCCGCCCCGGTATTCCCCGACGAGGTGGCCAAGACGAACGGGTGGCCGGCGGCAAGGTGGTTCCCGACGAAGCGCGCCGCGAAGCGGTCCTTGTACGACCCCGACGGGTTCAGGTGCTCAAGCTTGAAGCGCAGGTCACGCACACCCAATCGCGGGCCGAGCCACCGGCTTCGGATCAGGGGGGTGTGCCCCTCCCCAAGGGTCAGGGTCGTCGGGGTGGGCGTCGGGTCGGTAGGCATTGGCCGACATGGTCGCACGCTGCGGCAAGCGATGCCGGAGTGCGCGCAATGGGACGACGCTTGCGTGGCACGGAACGGGCGCTCCGACGGCAAGGGGCCATCGGAGCGCCCGGGCGCTCACGAGATCAGGGAAGGGGGGAAACTAGGCCGCGACAGCGTGGTCGACGTGCGCCGCGCTCTTTGCTACCGCAATCTGGTAGATCAGGACGCCGTAGCCGGCCTTGGCGATGATGTCGGAGATGGTGTAGCCCACCTGCACGTAGGGGTTGATTGACCCCGCCGCGGCGATACCGATCATTGGCAGGATGAAGACGATTGGGTAGAAGCACCACGAGACAATCGTGACGTTGCGCGCAAGCTCGATCAACCCCTTGGCCGCTTCCGGTTGCCGGGAAATCGACTCCCCGAGACCGGTGTACAGCGTGTACACGATGTACAGGAACGGCACCATTGATAGCGCCCACCACAGCCACCGGGTGCCACTGTCGGTCGCGACCTCACCGGGGTACCCAAGCAGGATCATCAAGACGGCAGCGCCGCCGAGTGACACGACCCGGGACCGCGTCTCCGCCGCCGATAGCCCCATAACGAGGATCAACTCGGTGACCAGCAACGGAACCGTCAACAACCAGTCGACGTAGCGATAGGCGTCATTGAATGGCACGCCCGTCTCGGAGACTTTCGCGCCCTTGACCTCGAAGGCGCTCCCAAGGCTTTCGAACATCCGGAAGTAGTGGTAGAACGCCACAAGCGTGACAATCCCCGAGATCGTGATTGCCGTCCGGTACCGGCTATCCACCTGTGACCGGTTGAGCCAGAAGAATGCCGTCGCCGCGCCGAACGTCGCGATCCCGAAGGACAACGAGTTGTAGACGAGGCTGTACTGGGAAAGGTCCATTGCCCCTGTGCCTTTCACCCGGCGGTCCACCCGTGGTGCAATCCACGGACGCACTCGCCACGAGCCGCCGCCGAGTCCTCAGTGGACACGTGCCGAATCGGCTCGTCCCTACGGTTGCACAAGAATGAGACCGTGACGCAACCAAAATCACCGTCACCGTCACAGCGTCGTACGAGTTGCTCCCGAGCAAGGTGATCCTGTGCGGTGTGTCCCGGCGGGCGTTAGCCAAACCCGTGCCAGCCGCCGCGCATCACGCGCGCGTACCGGTCGTTTCCACCATGGTTCGGCCCATTCACGGGCCACACGCGGGGCCGGGGCGTCGGTGCGACGGCTCCCGGGCGGGAGAATCGCGCATGAAGGTTGCGTTTGTGGTGCTGTACGTCAACGATCCGGCGGCGTGCCGCGCGTTCTGGGTCGATCAAGTTGGCATGGTCGAAAAGAAGCGCAGTGAGGCGGGGCCATTTGTGATCCCGCAGGTTGGCTTCGCCGACCAAGACTTCGCCTTCCAACTCGTGCCGCTCGAGATGATGAAGGACAACCCGAACGGCCTGAACCTCGGGGCGCCGTCGATCTGCTTCCAGGTGGACGACCTCGCCGCGATGCGCGCCCGCCTCGTCGAACACGGTGTCCAGGCGACCGAGGTCGGCGAGTTCCAGGGGATGCAAAACTTCGCCTTCTCCGACCCAGAGGGGCGGTGGTTCGCCGTCACCCGGTGACGCCCCCGGCCGACTTTGCAGGAGACACGGCATGAGCGAGACACGCCCACACCGGATCTTCACCACGAGTTTCGCCACCGTCTACCCGCTCTACCTCACCAAGGTGGAGCGGAAGGGGCGCACCAAGGCGGAACTCGACACGGTGATCCACTGGTTGACCGGCTACGACGACGACGCCTTGGCGCGACATCTCGACGCCGGGACGAACTTCACACACTTCTTTGCCGAGGCACACCTGAACCCCGGCGCCGCCAAGATCACCGGCATTGTCTGTGGGGTACGCGTCGAAGCCCTCGAAGACCCACTGATGCAGCAAATCCGGTGGCTTGACAAGCTGGTGGACGAACTTGCCAAGGGGCGCCCCCTCGAGAAGGTCCTGCGCACCTGAGATTGTGTGACGGGGGCACCGACCTAGCGGATTGTCTTGCCCTCAATCCATCTGTAGCGGAATGAGCGGCGGCGTTGCCGTGGTTGGCATCCCGCGGCGAGCACCCTGAGCCGTGGTTGGCATCCCGCGGCGAGCATCCTGATTGGCCTGCGCACGTGACGGAGACCGTCGTCGACCTTGGCCGGAGGTTTGGCCATGGCCACGAACCAAGCGCTTGACACAGGTGGGCCGGACCGTACCGCCCGACTCACCGGGATCGGGATGGCATTCGCGGGGAAGGGAGTCACGGGCCCCGGCCATTGAAGGTGCGCTTGCCGATGCAGCGGTCGCCGGGATGGATGGCGGTGACCTCCGTGTCCTTGACGTCTTGGTGACGTGGCTGGGGATCCATTCGGAGTACATCAACGCGGATCGCTTGGTCCGCACGGTCGTGGCGCACTCGTCGACGCGCGTGCGCGCCTTCTGGCAGGCGTTTGCACGGTGGAAGCAAGCCGATCGTCGCTTCGCAAGGTTGGCACGCGCGGACGGAGGGGGTGGATCGGCCGCGATTGACCTCCTCCCGACGGGGAACGCCTTCCAGATCGCAAGGCGTGGCGAGGATGAACGCTTCGCCGGGTCAATCCTTCGGGTGCCGGCGGGCACGCTACGCGGTCGTGCTGGTGACGTGCTTGGTCCTGCCGACTTGGCACGCCACCACGCCGGGTATCGAAACCGGGTGCTGATGGGGCCGACGTGGCGCGCAGACGTGTGGACGGTCCTGCAAGCGACCCCCGGGCTCCCCGTCTGGGAGGTTGCACGACGCGCCGGATGTGCCTTTGCGACGGCGTGGACGGTCGCGCGAGACTTCCGGGTCCTGGATGGCGTAGGAACCGAGGACGCACGTTCGAGCTCCCGCAAGACCTGATCGGCCCGGCCACCGCATCGATGAATCACGGACCGCAGCGTCGCGTCAGGGTTGCGGGGCGGGGAGAGGGCGCGGGCCGGGGACCGGTGTCGGTCGCGACGACGTGCGTGGCGTGTCGTAGCTGCCGGCGACTGACGGGATGGCGGTCAGGACGGCGACGGTTGTTGCCATCGAGTTGGCCGACGCGGCAATGGTCGTGGCGATGGCCGCCTGCCCCGGCTTGAGGGCGTCGTTCATCCCCGGTTGGGTCCCGAGGATGGCGCGGATCGCCGGGGGTAACTCAAGCGACGGAACCGAAAGGTCGACTGGCCCGCGTTCGGCGGAGACGGTTGGGTCGCTGGATTCCACGCGGCCATCGCAGGTGGACGGAGACCACAGGCCGCGGCCTGCCTCGCGCGCGTCTGCCTCAAGCAGGCGCAACTGGATCTCGTAGAGCGACGCCGCCGGCGAGGCACGCCCGTGCCCGCCTTCGAGCAGCATCTGTGCCAGGCCACGGGGGACGGTCAGGCCGCCGGCTTCCGGTGCCTCTATCGTGAGGGGGTCGTTCAGGTCCGCGTCGATGATGACATGACGCAAGAGGCGTCCGGAGTCGTCGCGGTCACCGGCCAACGGATCAGCCACCAGCAGCAATTTGGTCCCGCCGGGGATGCGCCCACGCACGAAGGCCGTCGCCTCCGGGCCGTGGCAGGCGTCCGGCGCCCCCGGGCGAGGCGCATCTGGCACCTCAACGCCGATGACGCGCACCTCCTCGATGCCCGCGCCCGGCATGGCGACGCTGATCGTCCGCGCGTCGATCGCCCGCACCGCAACTGGCCACGCCACCTCGGATTGCGCGGGTGGCGCCGCCAACACCGACGACGCCCCAAGCGTCACCATCGCCGCCATGACCACAAGCGCAACCTGACGGGGAACCATCTGCGCGTCTATCCAACGTGCACGAACGGGCGAGAGGCGGGCAAGGATGCCCGCGGACCACACTCGGGAACCATCTGCGCGGTTACCCCACGTGCACGAACGGACGGCGCGCGCGATCCTCCTCGTGCGTGCGCAGGATCTCGCGGGCCACTGGCGCCGTCTCACCCTTGCCGAACATCAGGAACTGCGCGGCGTGCAGGAACGGCCCACCCTCCGTCCACTCCATATAAGCGTGCGGCACGATCCCGGTGTGGTCGCGCAGCCACAGCATGATGGCGGCGATGGTGTTCGGAATGGTCGTGGCGGTGACACGCAAGATGTTGGCCTGTTCCACGATGTGGCCAGTGACCACCAGTTCGGATCGGAACTCTGATGAGTCGGCCACGTAGATTTCAAGGAAGATGACTGGGTCGGCGGGCACGATGTTGTGGATCGCGCGCTCTTCCGCCTCCTTG
>CAILQO010000258.1 GCA_903836285.1 uncultured Chloroflexota bacterium | reverse complement strand
GATGGGGGAAGTGGCACGAAAAGGTTGCCTGATCGGCGTTGCGCGGCGGGGGGTTGCGCTTTGGTGGCGGACAGGTGTACCTTCGATCGAATAGCGTAGGGTGGTCGCGCGGTCTCAAGAAGGTGTCCGGCGTGCGGCCGGTCGGGGACCGTAGTCTTGGTGCCATCCTGGGGGTTATTTCGAGTGGAAATCAAGAACCGGCGACTCATTCTCAGCGCCCTGGCGGGCATGACCGGCGCGGCAGCGCTCGCGGCCTGCGGTGGCGAGGCAGCCCCGGCGGCGAAGGCCGAACCGACCAAGGCCGCTGCGGCCCCCGCCGCCGCGGCCCCGACGAAGGCTCCGGAACCGACCAAGGCAGCGGCGGCTGAGCCGACCAAGGCCCCCGCCGCGGCGGCGGCACCGGCCGGTGCGAAGGCGAGCGGCAAGCTTGAGATCTTCTCCTGGTGGACGAACCCGGGCGAGGTCGAAGGCTTGGACGCGATGTTCAAGGTCCTCGCCAAGGAAGCCCCGGACGTCAAGGTCACCAACGCCGCGATCGCGGGTGGTGCCGGTGCCGGTGGCGACATGAAGGCCGTCCTCGCGACCCGCATGAACGCCGGCAACCCGCCGGACTCGTTCCAGGTCCACCTTGGCAAGGAGCTCACCGAGGGCTACGCCAAGGCCGACAAGATGGAGGACCTGAACGCCCTCTTCGCCAGCGAAGGCTGGGACAAGACCTTCCCCAAGGGCCTCCTCGACGCCGCCGCCTCCGGTGGCAAGCAGTTCTCGGTCCCGGTCAACATCCACCGTTCCAACGTCATGTGGTTCAACAAGAAGATCATGGCGGACAACGGGATCGACAAGGCGCCGACCACCTTCGATGAGTGGTTCGCCATGGCCGAGAAGCTCAAGGCCAAGGGCGTGCCTGCCCTCGCCATGGGCGCGAGCTCGGCCGGCCCGGATGCCCACCTCTTCGAGAACATCCTCGCCGGTTCGCTCGGTGCGGACGCCTACAGCAAGCTGTGGACCGCCTCCGCCTCCTGGTCCGACCCGAAGGTCACCGCCGCGCTCGAGACCTTCAAGAAGATGATCGGGTACGCCAACAAGGACTACCTGCAGATCGTTGGGTGGGACGCCGGCGACTACATCATCTCCGGCAAGGCCGCCTCGTACATCATGGGCGACTGGATGAACGGCTTCTACAAGGCCAAGAAGTTCGCCGATCTCGGGTATGCGCCGTCCCCCGGCACGCAGGGCATCTTCGTCGCCCTCTCGGACTCCTTCGGCCTGCCGAAGAAGGCCCCGAACCGCGACGCCTCCCTCGCGTGGCTCAAGGTCTGCGGCTCCGTCGCCGGCCAGGACGCCTTCAACCCCGTCAAGGGTTCCATCCCGGCCCGTACCGACGCCGGCAAGTCGTCCGACTACGACGCCTACCAGAAGGCCGCGATGATGGACTGGACCAAGGACAAGATTGTCCCGTCCCTCGTCCATGGCTTCGCCGCCAAGCAGAGCTGGGTCACCGACTGGCAGAACGCCATCAACGGCTTCGCGACCAAGCTCGACGTCAAGGCCACCCAAGACACGCTGGTCAAGATCGCCAAGGACGCCATCGGCTGATCCTGATCCCACCCGGAAATGCCGGGGAGTTGGGCGCCGCCTGACAACCCGGCCAGAGGTGACCACGCCGTCGTCGGTGCCGTAAGGTACTGGCGGCGGCGTTCTCGTTCCCGCGATGGGTACGCCGGCAGCATCCCCTCCGGCACCCCGGCAGTCCCGGCGCGTACGCGGCGTACGCCCACTGGAGGACGCAAGTGGCAACGGCCACCCTCACCACCCCTCGCACTCCCGTACCCGTCGCGCCACGCACCCGCCGACGACTGTCCGAACGCGCCCAAGCGGCACTGATGATCGCGCCAACCATCACGATCGTCCTGATCTTCATCTACGGCTTCCTCTTCTGGACGATCTTCCTCTCGTTCATGGGGTGGAACGACGTCACCTTCGAGCTCCCGTTCCGCGGCCTCAACAACTTCGTGCGCCTCTACGAGAGCGACCGCTTCTGGATCGACATCCAGAACCAGGCGAAGTTCTCGTTCTTCTTTGTCGGCCAGTGCCTCGGGCTCGGGTTCCTCCTCGCCGTACTGCTCGACCGGCCAATCCTTGGTGAGTCGTTCTTCAAGACGATCTACATCTTCCCGTTCGCCGTCTCGTCCATCGTCACGGGCGTCATCTGGCGGTGGCTGATGTACCCCGACACCGGCCTCAACCTGCTCTTCCGCGGCGCCGGCCTCGGGTTCCTCGAGAACAAGTGGTACGCCGAACCTTCCATCGGCATCATCGCCGTCTCGGTTCCCGCGGCCTGGCAGATGACCGGGTACACCATGGCGCTCTTCCTCGCGACACTGCGAGGCATCTCCAGCGACCAACGCGAGGCCGCCGCGATGGACGGTGCCACCGGCTGGCAGTACTACCGCTACGTCGCCTTCCCTGCCTGCATCCCCACGGCCTACTCCGCCACCGTCATCATCGGCATGCTCTCGATGCGCACGTTCGACTTGCCCGCCGCCATGACCGGTGGCGCCGGTGCCGGCTACCGCACCGACATGCCCACGCTCTTCATGTTCGAGACGACCTTCCAGCAGTACCGGTACTCCGTCGGCGCCGCCATCGCGACGCTCATGATCGCCGTCTCGCTCGTCCTCCTCGTCCCGTACCTGCGGGACGCCGACCAAAACTGACGCTGCGGGAGAGGACCTGACGCATGAGCAGACTTGCCAGCCTCACCGCAGGGGACACGATCCGGTTCGTCGTCCTCTGCCTCTTCGCCGCCTTCTACGTGCTGCCCATCTACCTGCTGGCCATCACCAGCCTCAAGCCGTTCGAGGACATCACCTTCTCGACGATGTGGGTGCTGCCCAAGGGCTTTTACCTCGACGGCATCGTGCAGGCGTGGTCGTACGTCTCGCAAAACTTCATCAGCAGCATCATCGTGACCGTGCCCGCCTCGATCCTGTCGTCAATCCTGGGGTCGTTCAACGGGTACCTCTTCGCCAAGTGGCGCTTCCCCGGATCACGGACGCTCTTCCTGCTGGTGCTGTTCGGCATCTTCCTGCCGTACCAAGGGATCCTGATCCCGCTGGTGCAGGTGCTTGGTGCCCTTGAGCTATACGGCAAGTACATCGGCCTGATCATCGTCCACATCGTCTTCGGCATCCCGATCACGACGCTGATCTTCCGGGGGTACTACGTCTCCGTCCCTGATGAGCTGGTCGACGCGGCGCGCATCGACGGTGCCGGGATCCTCGGCGTGTACCGCTACATCATGCTGCCGTTGGCCATGCCGGCGTTCGGCGTGAGCATGATCTGGCAGTTCACCAGCATCTGGAACGACTACCTTATCGGGGTCGTCGTCCTGAGCAACCCGGACATGCGGACGGTGATGGTGGCCGTGAAGAACCTGACGGGCAGCTTCTTCACGAACTACGGTGCGCAGATGGCCGCGGCGCTGATCGCGGCGTCACCGACGATCATCGTCTACCTGCTCCTCAGCAGCCTGTTCCACCGCGGCCTGTTGGCCGGTTCGGTGAAGGGGTAGCACGACTGCTGGCGGGGGCGGACAATCGTTCGCGCCCGCCGACGCTTCGGTCCGCGGACCTCCCTGCCCGCCTCCTGTCAGGCTGGCGAGCCTCGTTGATCCGCGGGCATCCCTGCCCGCCCCTTGCCCCATGCTTCGGAATCACATGGATCACGGTCCGCAACGCGAATCGAGGGGGGCACTTCACCACGACACGGACGTGATTCGGTTTCACGCACCATGCGATCAGGTCGTACCGAAGGCCTTCATGGTGCTTGAGTGCGCGCACGACCACGGCTGCAACTTCTGGAAGGCGCAGCAAGCACCCACCGTGACCAGCGGCACGGTACACATCCGTTCGACGCCCGAGTTCCGCGCGTCGTTCGCCATCCGGAGCAGCGCGTACGTTGTCGGTCATCGCCTCAATAGCATGCGCAGGGAGGTGGTCGTGAGTACGGAAGGTGACAATCTGGAGCGCGCCTGACGGATCAAAGTGCGGCACATAGGCCCGCGCACTCCACTACCGACCATTCATCGCGACACTCATCGCCCCGCTAACCACCCGAGGCGGGCACGGATGCCCG
>CAILQO010000257.1 GCA_903836285.1 uncultured Chloroflexota bacterium | reverse complement strand
TGGTCGTCGACCTCGTCGTGGCCGTGGTCCGGTCGATGACCTTGGCCATGTACCTCCTCGTGGGCGTGGTCATGGACATGGTCGGGTGCCTCGGATTGGCCGTGCACGAGGACGTGCGTCCCGGCGTGGTCGTGTCCCAGCCCCTGACCGCGACCGTCGTCGTGCTGACTCGCATGGCGCCGGCCTTCGCCGTGAGCGTGCGCATCGTGACGGGTAGCGGAGGCTCGTCCCCCTCGATCTGGGGCGCCCGGCGGCGGGTCGGCGTGTGGCGTACCAGAAGTCATGTTCCGAGGATATCTACCGGGTGCTACCGCCCCTGAACGATCGGCGGCGGGATCGGGGCGACCTGCGCGCGCGGCGCGACCCGCGAGAACGAGCGGAAGAACATCAGCGCCAGCACGATAGCCACAAGAATGATCGCTGTCCGGAGGCGACTGAAACGACGCGACCATCTTGGCGGCAGGATCGGTCGGCGGATCCCAGCACACGTGTCACATCGCAGTCCCGCCGCCGTGTGCGTCAGGCAGTCGTGGCAGTACGGAGTGAGGCACCGTCCGCAGCGCAGGAGGGTCGGTCGGCCGGCGTGACGCATGCACGGCGTTGCCACGGGCGCCTGCGTGGGGGCGGGCGACGCGGCTGCCAGGTCCGGTTGACGTGCGCCACAGGCATTGCAGAAGCGAGAACCGCTTGCCAGCGGGGCACGGCAGGCAATGCACTCCACGGGTCTACCCCTCCGCTGACGGTAGCACGGGTGCTTAATGGTGACAGGAACAGCGCCAGCTTCGCGGGTACGATGCCGGGCAGCTCGACCGCCACTTGCGGGTCGTGCAGGGTTGCGCGACGGCGCCGGGAGCGCCGGAGGGAGAAGGCGTGAAGATTGGTTACAACACGTGGAGCATGGCGACGGTTCCGTACGCCACGTTCATCCCCGAGCTCGCGAAGATTGGCTTCCGCTCGCTCGCAATCAGCGTCGTTCCCGGCTACCCAATCGCGGGCCAATGGGTGGAGAACGCCGGCGACTTCACCAAGTGGGACGCCGCCGACAAGGCACGTATCCGGTCGCTCATGGTCACGCACGGCCTTGAACTTGCCTCAATTGTCGGAAACCAGCCGATCATCGGCGACGAACAGGACCGCGCCGAGGCCGCGATTGCTCGCCTTCGTGACACCATCGACCTTTGCGCTGAACTCGCCTTGCCCCACGAGGGGCCGCCGGCGCTGAACTGCGGAAGTGGCGGCAGTCCGGCGCAGTTCGAAACCCATCGGCAGCAACTGGTCGACCGCCTCGGGGGCCTCATCGACCACGCCGCGTCACGGGGCGTGACGGTCTGCATCGAACCGCACGTCGGCGCCGCCATCGACACGCCCGACCGGTCAGAATGGCTTGTCCGCGAGATCGATCACCCGCACCTCGCGCTCGACTTCGACGTCAGCCATTTCGAGGTGGTCAACTTGCCGTTGGAGGCGACGGTGCCCCGCCTGGCGCCGCTGTCCAAGTCGGTTGAGATCAAGGATCAGCACATGAGATATCTTGATGCGCCAGAACCTGAAGGGTGGCGCGTTGAGGGGAACGGCGTCGGGCAGGCGGTCGCGCCGGATGGGAGACCGGTTGAGTTCCAGTTCTTGCTTGCCGGTGAGGGCACGTTCGACCTGCCCCGCTACCTGCGACTGCTCGATGCCTCTGGGTGGCGTGGCGCCGTAGGGTTCGAGGCAAGCGTCCAGTGCCAGGCCCGCCCGGGCTACGACGCACTCGCGTGGGCGAGGCGCATTTTCACCTGGATGGACCGCGGGTGGACGGTCGCGCGGATCTCTCGGGACTGACGCCCACTTCGCATCCCCACGTCGTTCGGTGACCTTTCACCACCCCTTCCGCGCCGACGCATCACGAATTGACTATTCGTGCCCCCAAGGAGGACCACGATGTCCGAGACAACCGCGCCCCTGCTAGTCGTCACTGGCGGGGCCGGGCGTATCGCCACCTTCTACCGGCGGTGGCTTGCCGGCGAGGAGGACGGCGCACCTGCCACGTCGAACTGGCGGCTGCGCCTCGTTGACGTACGCGAACCGTCCGCCAATCGCCCGGACGATGAGGTCATCGCCGGACCGGATGCCGACATGTCGGACCTGGCCAACGTCGAACGCGCGGTTGCCGGGGCACACACCGTCCTCCACCTCGCAGCCGACCCGAGTCCGCGTGCAGATTTCTATGAAAGCTTGCTTGACCGCAACATCAAAGCAACCTACAACGTCGTCCACGCCTCCGTGGCTGCCGGGGTGAGGCGCGTCGTCTTCGCGAGTTCCGTCAATGCCGTGAACGGATATGCCGCCTCGCGCCAGTCACGTGCATCCGACGTGCCGTTCCCCGGAAACGTGTACGGCGCCTCGAAGGCGTGGGGAGAGGCCGTCTGCGCCGCCTACGTCGCGCAGTCCGCGGGGTCGTTCTCGGCCATCGCCATCCGCATCGGCGGCGTGACCGCCCGTGACAGCGTCAATCTCGAGGTTTCGGCCGAGATGCAGGCGTTGCGCGTCACTTACCACGACCTCGCACGCTTGTTTGACGCCTGCGTGAACGGCGCACCGGACGTGACGTTCGCCGTCGTCAACGGCATCTCGAACAACCGCTACCTGCGCATGGACCTTGAAGAGACCCGCCAGCTCGTTGGGTACCACCCAGAGGACGACGCCTTCGCACTCGCCGAGGCGAACGCAAAGCGCGTCGGCCACGTGTGACAGAGGCACTCGCATGGCAAGGATCACCGGGGTCAAGGTCATCCGGACGCGCGCTGCGGCCACTTGGGTCATTGTCAAGGTTCTGACGGACCAACCTGGCCTCTACGGCATCGGGTCGGCGCACGACTACAACGCGACCGGTGCGGTCGTCGCCGCTCTCGAGGAGTGGATGGCGCCGCGCCTGGTCGGTCGCGATCCGGCAATGATCGAGGACATCTGGCAGTCGACCTTCACGAGCGGCTACTGGCGCACCGGACCGACCCTCAATGCCGCATTGGCCGGCATCGACATTGCGCTCTGGGACATCAAGGGCAAGGAGGCCGGGCTGCCGGTCTACCAGTTGCTTGGTGGTCCGGTGCGGGCCGCTGTCCCCTGCTACGCGCACGCCGTCGGTGAGACACTCGACGCGCTCGTCGAGGACGTGCGCCGCTACGTCGAGGACGGTTGGCAGTACATCCGGTGCCAGGTCGGCGCCTACGGCGGCGGCGGCTTCGTCCCGGCAACGCGCCCGTTCGCACCGGACCCCGCCCTCACGCCGTGGGGACACGACTGGCCGACCTGGCCTGCCGGGCAGGCCTTCGACGACGACACCTATATTGAGAGTGCCGTGGCTATGTTCGCGCGCCTGCGCGACGAGGTCGGCTACGGTCCGAAACTCACGCACGACGTCCACGAACACCTGCGACCGACGTCGGCGGTGACTTTGGCGAAGCGCCTCGAACCGTTCCGCCTGTTCTTCCTCGAGGATGTGCTTCCGCCCGAGCAGATCGCGTGGTACCGACTGATCCGCCAGCAGTGCGCGACCCCGCAAGCGGTCGGCGAACTTTTCACGAATGTGCAGGAGTGGTTACCGCTTATCTCGGAACGCCTGATCGACTTCATCCGCTGCCGGGTGTCCAAAGTCGGCGGAATCACACCCGCGCAGAAGGTGGCGCACCTCGCGGAAGCATTCGGGGTCCAGACCGCGTGGCAGGAGGGGGGCAACACCGACCCGGTCAACCTGACCGCGGCGATGCATCTCGACATGACCTCCCACGCCTTCGGCATCCAAGAGGAGAACTGGTTCTCCGAGGCTGAGTTGGAGGCGTTCCCAGGCCATCCTGTCCTCGCCGGGGGGTACCTCTACCCGAACGCCCGCCCGGGTCTGGGCATTGACATCGACGAGGCGAAGGCGGCGGCGTTGGTGGACCCGGAACGGGCACGGCGTCCGCGCTATCTCGTTGAGGACCGGCGCCCAGACGGTTCAGTCATCCGGCCGTGACGCCGCTTGCCATCCGCTCCCGCTGCATCGGGGGAGGGGCATCAGGTGGGCTATCACCGTACTGCCGGCCACCATAGGACAGGCTTGGCTTTTCGTGGTGGTCGGCCCACAGGGAGCTGACGGGTTAGGCCCGGGAGCGCCAGGTGTCGGCCATCACCCACGCGTCGCCGCCCACGAACGTGGTCCCCTCAACGCTCATCCTAAGGCTGTCTGGGCGCGTGGGGTAGATTCGGTCGCCGATGTTGGCGATGCATCCACCCTCGTCCTCGATGAACGCCTCGATCACCGATCCGTCGCCGAAGATCCGGACAGTGAACGACGCCCCATCAGTGATGACCAACGGCGTCAGACTGGTCGTTGACGAGTTGACGCGATCGACGCTCGACTGGGACCGGTCGACGATCAAGCCACCCGCCGCCGGGTCATAGCCAACGAAGGTCGCCTCCTGCCCATCGGGGCTGCATCGCACCCGCGCACCACAGCGGCCGGTGCCAACCGCGTCGAAGCGCAACGAAAGCTCAAAGTGCGCCTCGTGCAGCTCCACGCCGTGGCGAGTGCCTGCACTTGGGACGACCGGAACGTGGTCACGGCGAAGTGCAGCAGTCTCTGGTGCAGGGCTGCCCGCCAGTCGACCATCCGGCGTCACCCGCAAGACGCGGGGCAACGACATCACTCCCGCCCATCCTGCCGAGCCGTACACCGTCGCCGGGCGCGACTCGCGCAGCCACCCGAACTGGATGCGCCTGCCCTTCGCGTCCCAGAAGGACTGCGGTGCGTAGAAGGCGCCCCCGTCGAACGCACTCGTCCGAGTCGCTTGCAGGCGCGTGCCGGTCTCGTCGACGTCACCCGTCGATGCAACCACGTGCTGAACGCCATGGTCCCACGCATTCAGCAGGAGGACGCCCTTGCCGGAGGCCGGATCCTCGTAGAAGTCCGGGCACTCCCACATGATCCCGGTCCACACCGGTTCACGCACCGAGGCGTTACCGACCGCCATGGGGTGCAGGTATTCCCAATGGCGGAGGTCGTCCGACCCGTAGACGAGGGCGGTTCCGCCGACGCCCGGAAAGCCGGCGCCGATTGCCAGCAGCCACGTATTCGGTGATCCGGCACGCCCGCGCCACACGAACGGATCCCGGTACTGCACCAGGTCCATCCCAAGAGGGGTCGCCGGGATTACCGGGTTACCCGGATCCTTCGCAAACCTCGTGAACCCGTCGCGGACGTCGGCGATGCAGACCAGCTGGTACTCGTGCCGATCGTTTGGCCCAGCTCGAACACCCGTGTAGAACAGGGTCGGGGCACCATCGTCGGCCACCACTGCATTCCCGGACCAAATCCCCTGCGCGTCATACGTGCCGTCCTCGGGACGCAACGCGCAGGCATGGTCGTCCCAGTGCACTAGGTCGGGGCTGGACATGTAGCCCCAGTGCATGTCGGCGTGAACGCTTGCGCGCGGGTTGTGCTGGTAGAAGAGGTGCCAACGACCCCCGTGTTGGATGACGCCGTTCGGATCGTTCATCCACCCGACGGGCGGGCATGCGTGGTATCGCGGGCGATGCGGGTCGTCGCGGAGGATCGCCCGGCCAGCGGTGGCGCGGGCGACGTAGCCGGGCGTCATCGGCCAATCGCGGTCGACCGGCGCCGGGGGAAGGCGATCAGCAGGGGCGGCCATGGGCAAGTCCCTCCAAGGCAGGTACGCTGGTTCGGCCTTCCCCCACCCGTCACGTTTGGGGAGGGGCAGGCGCCGATGCACCCCCTCTCCCGTCGCAACGACGCAAGGGTGAGGGGGAGGGGAGTTCCCTCACGCAAGGAGACGGCACGGATTACCGCCGGGCAATCTCCGGGTCCTTCTCGCGGGGCAGGGCGAACCACACCTCATCGCACGCGATCCGCTCCTCATCGGAGAGGGTCACACCGACTGCACCGAGGCTGTCGCGCAACTGCTCGGGGCGGCTCGCGCCGACGATCGCACTGGTCAGGACCGGCTGCGCGAGGACCCACGCCAGCGCCATGTGGGTAAGTGATCGTCCGTGCCGACCGGCCACGTCGGCGAGGTGCTCGACCTGCGCGTGGACCTCGTCGTTCCAGTAGCGCTTGCGATACATCTCGCCGCGCCCGTGGGCAAGGGTAAACCGCGATCCGTCCTGCAGGGCTCGCGCGCCAGCGTAGCGCCCGGTCAACATGCCACCCGCAAGCGGGTTGTACGAGATGACCCCCAGCCCATGCGCCTTGCACAAGGGAAGCAACTCGTCCTCAATCATGCGGAACAGCAGGTTGTAGCGTGGTTGCACGCTTTCGTACCGCGCCAGTCCGTTCAATCGGCTCGTCCAGAGGGCGTCAGCCAGCTCCCACGTTGGGTAGTTGCTCGCACCGACGTAGCGAACCTTCCCTGCCCGCACGAGGTCATCGAGGGCGCGCATCGTCTCCTCAATGGGGGTGCCAGCATCCGGCGAATGGGTCTGGTAGAGGTCGATGTAGTCAGTCTGCAGGCGCTTCAGGCTTGCCTCACACGCCTTGATGACGTGCTTGCGGCTGAGACCCTCGTCGTTCGGCCCCGGCCCCATTCGGCCTCGGCACTTGGTTGCCAAGACGATCGATTCGCGGTTGCCGTGCGCGGCGAACCACCGGCCCATGATCGCCTCGGTCTCACCGTTGTCTTCCGGGTCCCCGCCGAGCGGATACACGTCCGCCGAGTCGAAGAAGGTGATCCCGCCCTCGATTGCGGCGTCCATGATGGCGAACGACGTTGCCTCGTCGGCTTGGTTGCCGAAGGTCATCGTCCCGAGGCACACCTCCGAGACGCGCAGGCCGGTGCGGCCAAGGTTCCTGATCTTCACGCGTGGCGACTCCCGGGTCGGGGCTAGGCTCTCGCGACCCGCCCGGACCCTGCGCAGTGTACGGCGAGCAGGGCCACACCCCACTTGGTCAAAACGCAACGCAGCGCCTCCGTCAGAGGTCGGTTTCTCCCCCAGCCCAATCCCCCGACGAGACAACCCACCCCCGTGCCTATTGCAGCAACCACCCACGCACCCCTTGACAGCAGCCACGCACCGTTGCATGATTTGCGCGCAGGCAACTGCAGCATCCCGAGTGGCGTAGCGTGCGCCCGGCAACCTGCCCGCGACGGCAAGGTGCCCCGATGATGTGCCCGATTTGGGAACCAAGGTCGTGCCCGAACGCGAGATTGCGTCGGAAACCCTCCCCGGTCGAGTGCATGGGGGCATGCGATCCCCCGAGCTACTGCGCCGCCGGTCGCGTGCGAGATACCGATACGAAGGGAGGGAACACCCGGTCGCCCAAGAGTGACCCAGCATGATCTTGACGTGAATGAACGGCACGCACGTGCCATCACGTTACACAAACCACGGCATCACGAGCGGCACTGAAAGGTGCCCGGCAACCTGCCCGCGACGGCAAGGTGCCACGAAGATGCGCCCGGGACCGGGAACCAAGGTCGCAGCCCTGCGAGACCGGCAGGCGTAACCCTCCCGCCCGTGGCGTCACGACGGCCCGACCGACGGTCGCGCCCGAGGAGAAACCATTGGCCACCGCAACAGCATCCGGCGGGGAACCACGAAGCAATCACGCGAGTTCGCCGGTCAACCTCGACGCCCCCGTCCCGGCCGGGACAAGCATCCTTCGAGCGCTCGGTGTCGTTGGCTTGGAGGCCATCGAACCGGTCATCCTCGCAGCGCTTGCCACCGAGGCACCAATCCTGCTGGTCGGCCCGCACGGCACGGCAAAGAGCCTGCTGCTGTCGCGCCTGTGCGAGGCCCTCGGTCTTGAGTGGCGCCACTACAACGCCAGCCTGCTCAACTACGACGATCTCGTTGGCTACCCGCTGCCCGACGACAAGGGTTCGCTCCGCTTCATCCAAACTCCTGCGTCCATCTGGGATGCGGAGGCAGTCTTTCTCGACGAGATCTCCCGGTGCCGGGTCGACATGCAGAACCGGCTCTTCCCGATCATCCATGAGCGGAAGGTGCAGGGCCTCCCCCTGAAGCGCCTGCGCTACCGGTGGGCAGCGATGAACCCGCCCGCCAACCGCGACACACTCGACGACGACCCGTACGTTGGCTCCGCTCGACTCGACGATGCGCTCGCGGATCGCTTTCCGCTCATCGTGTGCCTCCCGTCCTTCGCGGAGCTCTCCTCCCCGGATCGTCTCGCAGTAATCAGGAAAACGCTTGAACCCGTTAGCCCGGACACCGCCCGGGAGCTGCGCGACCGCATCGCGGCGATCCTCCACGCCATCCCCGTCGTCGAGGCAACGTGTGGCGCACATTTCGCGCGTTACGTCGATGCCGTCAGCCTGCTCGCAGCTGACGCGGGTTGGTCGATTTCCGGCCGACGCGCGACGATGCTGTTCGGGAACATCGTCGCGGTTTCGGCGGCAATCAGGCCAAGCGCCGGGACGTCGGCCTCGGCGGCAACGTGGGTCGCCCTGCGGTCGTCGATGCCAGCCGCTGCCACCGGCCGTGGTCGCATCGAGGATGCCAAGCTGCGGGTCATCCATTCGGAGGCGTGGCATCTCGCCGACATGGACGTGGCTGACCCGCGTCGCGCGCTCCTCGCCGAACGGGATCCGGTGCGCCGCTCGGTGCTCGCCGTCTCGCTTCCCCTCGACCGCCAGGCGAGATCAGCGACCATTGCCGACGCGCTTGCGACGCTGGCGCCGGGCGGACGCCATGCACTCGCCCTCCACCTGGCTGGGACCGACGGCATCGACCTGTACCCGGCGGTCGCCGAGGAGGTTGCGAACCTCGTGGCGGAGGCGACCGTACCCCACGCGTGCGCGGTGCACGTCAACCCGGGCTCACCTCGTGAACAAGCGGGCACCCGGATCACCGCAATCCTCGACCCGTCGGCCAAGGAAGTGACGGGGGCGGACCGCGCCGCCTTGCTCGGTCTCCTGCCGAAACTCTTCGCTTCCGGGGTTCTCGTTACCGAGGCTGACGTCAAGGCATGCGTCAACTGCTGGCGCGACGCGCGCGCACGTCTCGGGTACGAACCGCCCGGGGCGACCGGCCGACCAAGCGAGCGTGCGGGGCGCCGGCGCGGGGAGGGGGTCAGTGATGCCTCCACGCGGTAGCACCGCCGACGCGGAGCCCGAAGTTCGGGCGTGCGACCTGCCCCACGGGTCGTTGGCCATGGGGCCACGCGCCATCTTGATGACGTGGCAGGGACCGCCATCGGTCGCGTGGATCGACCTGCGTCTCAGCACCGACGACGCGACGCGCCTGCGAATCGCCGATTCCCTCGCGCGCACGCCGGACCAGCTCACGCCAGCAACGCTCGCCCGTGCGCTGCGCGGGGTCGCACCCGATGCCGTCGTCGCCAGCATTGCGGAAGCTCGGGACATCGAATCGTGCCTGCGGGACGCGTCAGGGCGGTCGCCAGGCCTCGATCGACTGCCAGCAATCACCCCGGTGATCTCAGACGTCGAGGGCACCACCGTGCACGGCCCGGGATCCGTCGCTCGCCCGAGGCCCGAGCACGCTCGCCGGTGCGACATCTGGACCTTCCTGGCGATCCGTTCCCGCATCCGTGGCAACGCCTTTGTCAAGGCGTCAGAGCCCTACTTGACCGCGAGCGACCTGTGCGCCGCGGCGTACGTCCGGGTGTCACCCGACTGGCATGGAAAGAACACGTGATGGCAAGCCTGACTGACCGCATATTCAGCGCCCTTCCGGCCGGTGACTACTGCGTGCCCGCCCTGATGAAGGTCCTTGAGGTCGTTGAGACGGAACGCATACCGACCGCGAGCATCGAGTGCACCGACTGGCCGAGGCTGCTTGTCAACCCGGCATTCGTGGCCCGGCACGCAAACACACCCGAGAAACTCCTCATGCTCGTGCTCCACGAGTTGCACCATGTCATCCTCGGACACACACGCAACGTCCGCCGGCCGGGGCCGCTCGAGAACCTCGCGTTTGACATCGTGATCAACGCCATGCTGTCCCGGTCCGTGCGCGATCCCCGGGCGCGCGCGCTCCTGACCGATACGTATGATCCTGACCAGCTGCCGGAAGCGCTGCTCCGCCCACCACACGGTTTCCGTTACTCGCTCGAGCGGGATCGGGAGCTGGCGGAGGCGCCGCTTCGATGGCACGCGCACGCGCCCCCTGGTCTGCGAGGGATCTATTCGCGCCTCTACTTTGGGCCGGGTGCAACCTACTCGGAAATACTGGACCTGCTTCGTGGGTGCGCCCGCCCGGACTGGGGCTGCGGAACGCTCCTCCTCGGCGGCCATTGCGACGATGACGTCGACCCACGCCCCCTCGCGCGGAGGAGCGCGGTCCTGCACGGCGCCCTCAAGAGCGCGGTCGCGCGATGGCCACAGGGTGACTCGCCACGGGGGGTCGCGACCCTGAACAAGGCGCTCGTCGTCCCGGCAGCCGTGCCGCCACCGCTCCGGGGGCAGTTGCTCACGGCAATCGAATCGGTCGCCTCCCCGGGTAACGGATTCGCGTCGGGTCACGAGGCACCCAGCACTGTCGACATCGAGTCTGTGATCCCGCGCACGTCGCGCCGGTGCGTCGTTGGGAGCGCGCTCGGCGTGCCACCCATCCTCTACCCAGAAGCCGTCCTCGGGTCGCCCCGCCCGCGGGAGTCGTCACCGGTGCACGTCTACCTCGACGTCTCGGGAAGCGTCCGCCCCATCATCCCGCACCTCATCGGCGCGATCCTCGACGCCGGCATGGCTGTCCACCCCGTCGTGCACCAGTTCTCGACGCAGATTGCGGACGTCAGCCTCACCGACCTGCGTCTCGGGGCGGTGAGTTCGGCCGGTGGGACCGACTTGGAGTGCGTCGCGGCGCACGTGGCGTCCCACCGGGTGCGACGCGCCGTGATCGTGACGGACGGCCATTGCAGCGAGCCGACGTCGGTCGGCGCAGCCGCCCTCGCCATGGCGCGCGTCGCCGTCGTCCTGACACCGGGGGGCAGCCGACGAAGCCTGGAAGGCCTCATCGGTCACGGACGCTGGTTCGACCTGCACGTGCCGGACATGGCTGCATGACGCGAGGCACGGCCACAGGGAGGGGACCGTACTGTGAAGACCACGGACGCTCGACTGCGCGTCGCCGAGTTCGTGCTGCCAGGCCACCCCGACAAGGTGGCCGACGCCATCGCCGATCGCATCGTCGCGGCGGCCTTGGCCCGCGACCCAATCGCCTCCGCCGGGATCGAGGTGGCGGTCCATCGGAGCCTTACCGTTGTGACTGGGTGCGTGGTCGGTGCCGGTGCATCGGGCTTGGATGTCCGCGCCCTCGTGGAAGAGGTCCACACCGGGATCCTGGGCCCCGATCGTCGCGGTGAGCCGGGACGCTGCGTGATCGAGCTTGAGGCGCGCGACCTGACAACGGGTGAGCTTGCGTCACGCGGCCACGTGGCGTGCGACCAATCGATCGTCACGGGTTGGGCATCCACCGTGCCAGGGACCGATGCCTTGCCAGTGGAGCACGCCGTGGCCCGACGGATCGCCATCGCCCTCTGGCGCCTGCACATTGCCCGGCGCGACCTCTCGCTTGGTCCCGACGGGAAGGTGTTCGTTGCGATCCGGGAGACCGGCGCCGGCGGCGACGTGACGTGGGCCGTCAACGACGTGACCGTTTCGATTCAGCACCTGCGCGGGTGGGACGAACCCGCGTCACGCCGGGCGATCGCCGACGCCGTCGCGCTGGCCCTCGACGAGGCGTGCGATGCCATCCCGGGACTGTCACTGGCGGACGGGGCGCGCACCCCGCACGTGAACCCGGGCGGCCCCTATTTCATCGGGGGAACGCACAGCGACAACGGCCTCTCGGGCAAGAAGCTTGCCGTCGACTTCTACGGCCCGCACGTGCCGATTGGCGGGGGCGCGCTGAGCGGCAAGGACTTCGCGTCGGTCGATCGCGCCGGGGCATTGGTGGCACGAGACCTTGCCCTCAGGATAGTCGCAGGCTGGTGGGGCGCGCGCACCTGCGAGGTGACCCTCGCGATTCGGCCAGGCGACGAGGCGTTCCGGGTGGCGCGGGTCATCTCCGACGACGGCGCGCGGTTCGATCTGGGGGAAGTCTCGTCACATGTCGACCTCGGGGTAGGCAGCCGCCTCGATTGGCCGTTCCGGCATGGGGCGCTCACCGAGGTCGCCCGCTGGGGGCACTTCGCGCCGCTGCCGACGTTCACCTGACGCGCGGGAAGGGGGCTGAACTCGCCCCTCTCCCGTCGCAACGGGGGAGGGGTTGGGGAGGGGGCTTCTCCGGGGGAGGCTTGGTGCGGGGGATTGGGGGTGGGTCTCTCCTCGGCGTGCAACGGGGGAGGGGTCTCTCCCCGGTGCGCGGCCCCCTACCCCCCTAGGGCGTGCATGGGGAGGAAGCCAAGGCGCGGGAAGCGCGCACCCAGCAACTCCACGCTCGGTGCCCCAAGCCACCCTTCCATCACGGTCGCGTAGACCGACCGGAAGTCAGTGGTGTGACGCAGGTTGCCGTGGTCGAGGTCGGAGAGTGACGGCGGCGCCCCCCAGTGCCCGTGACGGATCCCCTTGCCGATGATGAACTGCGGGCCGGCACTGCCGTGGTCGGAACCCCCCGATGCATTCTCCGGCACGCGACGCCCGAACTCGCTCCACGTCATCACCAGGACGTCATCGGCGCGCCCGTGTGCCTGAAGGTCCGCCCAGAACGCTGCGAGGCCGTCCGAGAGCGTGCCGAGCAGCCGTGCCTGTGTCGCCTTCTGACCGGCATGGGTGTCGAACCCGCCCAGGGTGATGTACGCCACACGCACGCCGAGGTCACCGCAGATTGCCTCAGAGACCAAGCGCAGGCCCGCCGCGAACCCGTCGGCAGGATACGTGGCCAGCGGAGCATATGCCGCGTGGGCATGCTGGACGGTCGCGACCGTATCGTGCGCGAGCCGTGCGGTGGAGGCAAACGCTTGGTGGAAGCCACCGCCCATCCCGGGAGCGGTCGACAGGTGCAGGAGGGCGTCGTGACGCGACGCGCCGTCCACCACGTGACGCTTGTCAGGCACGAACGCGAAGGTCGCGGGGTTTTCAACCGCCGACACCGAGAGGTCCGGCGACGCGAGTGCGGGCGGCACCGACCGGCTGGCCGCGAATCCGGCGAAGGGGTGCCCGCGCCCGTCGACGACGTCCTTGACGAGTCGCGCCAGGACACCCTCGCGGTTGTGGGCCTCAACCGCGCCGGTCTGCCAGACGTCCATCGACTCGAAGTGCGAATACGATGGCTTCGGGTATCCCACCCCATGGACGATCGCCATCTCGCCCGCTCCCCACAGGCGATGAAGGCCGCCCATCGCGCCGTGCAGGGCGAAGCGTTCGTCGAGCGGCAGGACATCGCCTGGGCCAAGCCCGAGGGTCGGCCGGTGGTCACGGTACGCCGAGTCGCCGTGCGGCACGACCGCGTTGAGGCCATCGTTGCCCCCCGCCATCTGCACCACCACGATGGTGCGTCGCGCGAGCAGGTCGCCGTTGCCACGTTCCACGCGGACCGATGGTGTGCGCCCAGCCTCGAGGTCAGCCGCCTGCACCGCCTTCGTGAACAAGTGAGGCAGGGCGAGGCCGACCGACACGACCCGGAGGCCATCATGGACGAAGAGACGCCGGGTCAGGTCAGCCATCGGTATGCCTCCGCTGGGCGGGTGGTCAAGCCAGGTGCGAGTCCGGCATCGCAAGGACGAGGTGGATCACGCCTCGCGCCTTGCGGTCGATGGCCAGTTCGTCGTCGCGCGGGGTCCGGCCGGACGGCCACGTCACGCCCTGTCGAGCGTAGGCGACCAATGTCGCGCGGGCCTCGGATGACAGCCGCCCATCGAGGAGCCGTGCGGTGATCGCATCGACGACCGCCTCGGGCGAAACTCGGGCCGCTGGTGGGACGATCGCGGCGATCGGCAACCCGTCCGAGCGTGCGCCCTTGCGCGTCGTCGCCACGCCGTTGGCGAAGTTCACGCGCTCAAGCCACATCGAGGGCGATAGCCAGCGTTCGCCGGAAGGCCACCCGGCGACGTTTGGCGGGTTGAACGGGCTTTGCCCCATGCGGTCGAGGATGCCGGGCAGGTTCGTGCCGATGTCCGGCATGCCAAGCGTGCGCAACGTGCCGACGACGAACTCGATTGGCGAGCGCATTCGACCACGGAAGCGCGCCGGGTCCATCGCCGCCGGGGAGAGCAGGAGCGCCCGCACCGTGCGCGCCATGTCCCCTCCCGACTCGCGGTACGCCGCGATCACGGGGGCGAGGTCATCTTCGGTCGGCCGGTCATCGATGACGTGGCGGAATAAGCGTCGGCACAGGTGGACAGCATGGTTCGGGTGCGAGAGCGTGAGGTCGATGAGGGCGTCGGCTCCAAACGCCCCGACCTGCCCGAAGACGCGCTTCGTCCCCGCGTCGAACTGGTTCGGGCGGAACTGCACCTCGCCGTCCTTCGAGACCGACCACCCGGTGAATCCCCGTGACGCCTCGCGGACGTCGTCCTCGTGGAACGTCGGTCGCCCGTCCGGCCCTGAGCGCCCGATTGCGAACAGCTCGAACAGCTCACGCGCGAAGTTCTCGTTGGGCTTGGCCTTCCGGCTGTCGCGACCGTCGAGGTAGATCAGCATCGCCCCGTCGTGAACGATCGCTCGGTACAGGTCGCGGCTTTGGCCGAGGCCCAGTGCGCGGAATAGCTGGTTTTGCACGAGGAGATGGCGAGGTGGATTGGGCATTTCGGGCGTGGCGCGTGGCACGCCGACCTTGGCGGAGGCACTCACAAGCACCCCATGCCAGAACAGCACCATGCGTTCCAGGAGGTGCCGGCGCGTGCGAAGCATCCGAACAAGCCACCAGCGTTGCAGCCCGGCAAGGGTGGTCAGGTCGAGCTCAAGCGTCCCGAGGTACGCATCGAGGTCGCGGTCGTCGCCGCGGGCCTCCTCGATCAGGGCATCAACGGTGCCCCGGTACCCGAGGGCGACGTACCGCCCGGCCTCCTCGGGTGGCATTCCAAAGGTGACCCGGCGCAGCAGGGCAAGCACGGCAGTGCGGTCTTCCGAGGTCACGGCAGCCCAAGCCTATCGGTCGCGCCACGTGCGAACCGTGACGCACCTCACACCCTTCGTTATCCAGTAACGTGCGCTTCTCAATTCCTCCTACGGAGGCGCTTCGCTGAGGAGGATGTATTCGCGCGTAGCAACGGGGGAGGAGCAGAGGCCGGGGGTTCCCCGCTTCCCTCGTAGGGAAAAGGGGCTAGGGGGGTTAGGCCCGTCTGGACAGAGGCAGGCGCCGACTACTCCGATCACGAAGCGTCTGACAGCAGGTGGGCGAACCAACCTATCCCGAAAGCGCCACGGCCATGGCCTCGAGATCGGCGACAGACATCGCGCCCGGACGTGCCCCGGTGGCGAGCAATCGCGACGCCACCTCCTGCAATACCGCGTTCCGCGGCGTCGGCACGCCGCCCGCACGCCCAAGGCGCACGATCTCGCCGTTCAGGTAGTCCGTCTCGAGCGACGACGCGCCGCGCATCAGGCTCTGCCAGGTCGACCCGAGATTGCGTTCGCCGGCCGCAAGGGTTGTCGTGCCTCGCGAGGCGTTCACGCGCGCTTCAAAGGCTTCTCGCGGCTCCCACACGACGCCAGCGGCCCGGAATGCGGCCTCACCCTCGGCGCGCACCCCGCGCATGAAGCCAACGGGATCGTCGCCGCGCCCGTCGGTGATCGCCCCGAAGGCATTCCCGAGATTGCCGATCATCTTCGCAGCCTTGGCGGTCATCACCTGTTCGTGAAGGTGGGTCGCGTAGCCCGCGTCCGTGATTGCGCTTGCCACCGCGCGCGTTACGTCGTCCACGCCGGTCGGGTACCGCCCGATATCCATGAACCCGTGGTTGCCCGTGATCGGGTTCGACACGACCCCCGGTTCGAGGAAGACCCCAGGCACGTTCAGCATCACGCCGTACACGCGCGCGGCGTAGCGTTGAGCGGCGGCCTCGTTCACGATCGAGTTCTGCAGGCAGAAGACCGGGACCTCCCGGAGGTCAACCCCGGCTGCCCGGATCTCACGCAGCGCCGTGTCGGTGTCCTGCGACTTGACGCAGAGCAGGACAACATCTGACCGGTGAGCGGGCGCCTCGCGGAGGTCGGCCAACGCCGGGACCGCAACGTGGCGCACGCCATCCGGGTTCCGCAACGCAAGCCCGGCCTCACGGATCCGCTTGACGTGCGCCGCGCGTCCGACCAGCAGCGACTCGTGACCGGCCAGGTGCAACCACGCGCCAAGTGCCGACCCGATTGCCCCGGCACCGTAGATCACGTACCGGTGCCCACTGCGTGCCGACGCCATCGCGGTGCCTCCTCGCCTAAAGTGGTGACGACGGGTCCGGCGCACCCGCTGACGGCGGCCACGCCGGTGCTACCGCCCAATGGGATCTGGCACCCACGATGGGCGCGAGTCCTGCAGGCGGCTGAATGGTGCCGTCGATGGCACGACCACCTTGTCGGCACCGGACGCGACCGGGCGCATCGTAAAGGTCACGGGGACGGCGGCGCCTTCGTGATCCGCGTACGCGTCGGTCACGATGGCGGTGACGTCCGCGGAGGTCGCCCCGCGCAGGTTGATGCGGAGGCGCATGCGCCCGTATGAGTCAGCCTGGGCCTCGTCGAGGACAATCTCCGGCGCACCGCCGATCACTGGGCCAGCACCCGTGCGTGACCCCTGCGTGGTGAACGACGCCTGCACCTCCGAGACTCGCGCCGGCACCGCGATGCCACCTGCCTCCGCCACGAGGACCACGTCCTGCGCACCGCCCACGGAAGGGGCGCCTACTGCCACGGAGACGTCGGCAGGTCGAAGCCGCGGGCGGGTCGCGAACGACCACTCGTAGGTGGACGTGCCGAGCGAGCCACAGGTCGCCACCACCGTCGCCCGATACGCGGTCTGCGGACGCAGGACGTCGCGGGCAAAGAACAGGACGGGCTCAACAGCACGGTCGCCCGTGTCGGTGCGGATGGTGGTACCCGGCGTAAGCAGGTGGATCGGCACGTCCGCTTCACCCATTGGCACGATGGTCCCGTCCGGCAAGGCGGTGCCGAGCGACGTCAGGCGTGCCGTGGTGGCAGTCGGCCAGCACCCGAAGAACGACAGGGTGACCGGGTAGCCCATGCCGCCCAAGGCCGCCGCTGGGCCAGCAACCGCTGCGCGAGGGTCAGGCGTCTCTCCCTCGGGGAAGCGGGTGGGCACGTGCATCTGCCCGGGGCCGGGGTACGCCACCGCGACCGGGGGCCCAGCCCATGGGTGGTCGGCTGACGAAAGGTCGACGACCCACTGGTAGGGCGCCGCCGCGGAACCGTCGCCCGCCCGACCGACGGCAATGCGATCGAGGCGCGGGTCCATCAGCGCATGGCGGTGAAGGGGCGCACCGATCAGGCCGTCGATCATCGATGAGGCCGACCGATCGCCGCTGGCGACATGGCTGCGCTTCGCTGCGGCCGCCCCCTCTGCCGTCGCGCCGGGGAGCGACTGATCTTCCTCATGCACGCGCAATCCCGCAACTTCCGGCCGACCGAAGTTGCGTGCGAGGTATGTCGCATGCGCTTGGGCACCTGACCCACTTTCGCCGTCAACGGCAGGCAAGCCGCTCACGGATCGGTGGCGACCAAGGGCCTCGGCAGCCTCTCGGCCCTCCCCGCCTCCCGCCACCGGCGCCCACGCCGCAAGGAGGATGGCACCCCCGAGGATCACCGCGCGCAGGCAGCGTCCTAGCTCCGCCATGGTCCAACCGTGCTTGCGGTGCGCCTCACGCGCCAGGCAGGTGGCGTGCGGCCGGGCCGACATACCGTGCCTCGGGGCGAATGATCTTGTCGACCGCCGCCTGCTCGATCGCATGTGCCGACCATCCGGCCATGCGGGCAATACCGAAGACCGCCGGGAACAGGTCGGGCGTCAACCCCACACCCTGCAGGACCGCGGCTGCGTAGAACTCCACGTTGGTCTTGATGACTCGGTTCGGCTTGACCTCGGCGAAGACCCGGAGGATGACCTCCTCGGCGCCGATCGCCAGGTCGAGCCACGGCGGGCGCTGGGGAAGGTGTTCGGCCACCACCCGCAAGGCCGCCGCACGCGGGTCATATGCCCGGTAGACGCGATGGCCGAAGCCCATGATCAGCTCGCGCCGGCCGAGGCGGTCCCGCGCCCACGCCTCCGCACGGTCGACCGAACCGATCTCGTCAAGCTGGCCGAGGACCTCCGCCGGCGCACCACCGTGCAGCGGGCCCTTCAGCGCACCGATTGCACCGACGATGGTTGACGCCAAGTCGGAGCGCGTCGCCACGATCACCCGTGCGGCGAACGTGCTCGCGTTCAGGCCATGCTCGGCACAGGCCATGAGGTACGCCTCAAGCGCCCGGGCGGTGGCAGGATCCGGGGCGGCGTCATGCAACTGCTGGAGGAACGCGGACGCCAGGTCAAGGCCGGGCTGCGGGGAGACCGGCTCCAGCCCCTGGCGGAGGCGCGCAAAGGCGGCAAGGGCGGAGGGAGCGAAGGCGATGAGCTCGCGCGCCTGCTCCGCGGTAGGGGGCCAGGCGATGCGATGCATGGCCCCCCACGCCGACACGGCCGTGCGCAGGGCGTCCATGGGGTGGGTGCCAGGCGGCAGCAGGCGAAGGGCGGTCAGGACGTCCGCCGGCACGGGGGCAGGTTCCAGCGTCGCGTGCGCGTGCCACTCACCGGTCAGCAGCAGGTCGAGCACGGCGCCGTACGTGCCGGTGCGCACGACCTCAACGATGGGATACCCGCGGTACAGGAGGACGCCGTTCGCCCCGTCAACCAGGCTGATCGCCGTCTCCGCGGCGACGACCCCCGCGAGGCCTGGCGAAAACGGTGCATCAATGGCGGCTGCGGTCATCGGCCCTGTCCCCTCGTCGTGCGTTCGCGCAAACGCCGCCCCGGGTCCCCGGACGTGACGGGGACGGCCGTGACGACGTTCACGCCCCGCCCGATACCCCGGGGATCGCGGCGGCATGCCTGGCACCCACCCAAGCGCGATGCCACCGTTACTGTAATGGCGATGCCGGGATCGGTGCGAGCAGCGTGCTCCGGACGACCCGATGGTACTTTCGCCCATTCGGCTGGTCAGGATCCATCGTCTCGCTCATCGCCGCCTTCCACTCGTCGGAGGCGCGCGCAATCGCCCATCGTTCCTTCATCTCGTCCTCAGACTCCCACGCGATGATCCAGTGGACGTTCGTCACCGGCGCAGGACCGTCGGAAGTCTCGATGGCATGCCAGAAGCCCTTGACGCGGAACCCGAACTGCCCCATCAAGATGGGCATCGCCTTCGTGTTCGCCCACGCAAGGTACCCGTCGATACGCTCGGGATCGATGTCATAGCTACGCAATTCATACATCATCAGCGTGCTCCCCCCTCTCCCGTCTTTTCATTATTCCCACCGCATGCTCCTTCGTTCGCCTTCTGTCTTGGGGCGCGGTGTCGTAGGCTCGTTCCTCGCCTGCCGCGCCTCGGGGGTCGGGGTTGGGTTTGGTAGCGGGGGGTTGGGGAGGGGGCCTCTCCGGGGATGCAGGCCTTGTTACCCGCGAAGCACCCCGCGGATGGCACCGTCAATCTGTTCCGCCGAGATCGCCACCGCGGCCTCAAGCGGGGGACTGTACGGGACGTGCGTGAACGGCGCGTTCAGGCGGCGGATCGGCGCGTCCAGGTGGTCAAACGCCTCCGCCCCCACCGCCGCCGCGATCTCGGCCCCCACGCCGAACGGCGCGTAGTCCTCATCCACGATCAGGAGGTGGCCAGTGCGACGCACCGACTCGGCGATCGTCCCCAGATCAAGCGGGGCAATCGTCCGCGGGTCGATGACCTCCACGTCGATACCCTCGTGCGCCAGGCGCTCCGCGGCCGCCAGCACCTTGGCCACCATGTTGGCGAGCGCAACCACCGTCACGCCGCGCCCCGCCCCCGCCAGCTGCCGACGGACGCTGGCCACCCCGAACGGCACCAGCAGCCCCGGGTCCTCCGATACCGGCCCCCTCGCGTTCAGCAGTCCCTTGTGCTCAAGCACGATCACCGGGTCATCACAGCGGATCGCCGACTTCAGCAGCCCCTTCGCGTCGGCCGGGGTCGAAGGCAGCGCCACCACGAAGCCCGGCAGGTGGGCAAGGAGCGAGTAGTACGAGCCGGAGTGATGCGTCGCGGCGGCACCCCCCAGGCCGAAGCAGCCACGCAGCACCAACGGGACCGTGACCCGCCCGTGCGTCATGTACCGCAGCTTCGCCGCCTGGTTGATGAGCTCACCGACGGCGTCGAGGATGAAGTCCACAAACATGAAGTCCACGACAGGGCGGCTGCCGGTCGCCGCGGCGCCGGTGCACATCCCCACGAACCCCCGTTCGGTGATCGGCACGTCGCGCAGGCGCGCAGGCCCGTACTTCTCGTACAGGCCAAGCGTCGTGTTGAAGTTGCCCCCGCGGGCGCCGATGCCCTGCCCGACAACAAAGATGCGCGGGTCGCGCGCCATCTCCTCGTCAAGGCCAGCACGCCCCGCCTCCACGTAGGTCATCTCCCGAACGCCATGGACGGCGCCCGGGGCCGGTGCAGTTGCGATCGCCGTCATCAGATCCCCCCGGCGACAGGCGTGCCTGCCACCCATCCCACCACGTGATCGGCCGCCGTCCGGCCATCTGGCCACGGGCTTTCCGTCGCAAAGGCGATCGCATCGCGCGCCTCGGCATCCATCTCCGCCTCGATCGCGTCCAGTGATTCGGGCTGGTGGCCCTCACGCTCAAGCGTCGCGCGCAGGTGCCGGATCGGGCATCGCCCCTTCCACGCGTCGATCTCCTCCACGCTCCGGTACCCGGCGTCCCGCATCCCCTCCGAGTGCGCGCGCGTGCGGTACGTCTTCGCCTCGATGAGCGTCGGGCCAAGGCCGGCGCGCGCCCGATCCACGGCCTCGCGGGCGACCTCCCAGACCGCGCGCACGTCGTTGCCATCAACCGTCACGCCCGGCAGCCCGTAGCCGACGGCACGCTTCGAGACGTCCGGCTGCTTCGACACCGACGCAAACGGGACCTCGGTGGCGTACTGGTTGTTCTCGCAGACGAAGATCACCGGCAGGTTCCAGATGGTCGCCAGGTTGATCCCCTCGTGGAATGCCCCATTGTTCGAGGCCCCATCGCCGAAGAACGCGACGCTGACCCGACCGTCCCCGAGCAAAGAAGACGTGTACCCCGCGCCGGTGGCAAGCAGGATGCATGGCCCGACAATGCCGCTCGTCCCCATCAGGCCCACTTCCGGCTTGAAGAGGTGCATGCTGCCCCCGCGCCCGCCGGCGCACCCGGTCGACCGCCCGAATAGTTCCGCGGCGATCTCGCGTGGTGGAACCCCCTTCGCGAGCGCGTGCCCGTGGCCCCGGTGGGTCGACCAGATCGTGTCACCTTCGTCAAGGTGCGCGCAGACCGCCGTGGCGATCGCCTCCTCGCCCACATACGTGTGGCACGCCCCGTGCACGAGGCCCTGCTGGTGCGCGCGCGCAAGCGCCTCCTCGACCTTCCGGATCCGCAACATGGCCCGCAAGAGGGCAAGCCCGTCGAACGCCACGTCACCCCGCTCCCGTCGCGACGGGGGAGAGGGCGCAGGATTCGCGGGGGTTCTCTCGCCTTCACGGGGGGTCGGGGTTGGATCTGGTAGCCCCTCTCCCGTCGCAACGGGGGAGGGGTTGGGGAGGGGGCTTTTTCCGGGGGAGGGGTTCGGGATGTGGAGCCCCCGCTCGCGTGCCTCGGCTTCGGTCAACAGGTACGCCAGCAGTGTCCCGATCGGCACCTCGGCCCCGACCGCCGGCGCGTCACTTGGGATGTCGAGGTAGCCGCTCTCAAGCGCCTCGATCTCGTTCGCCGCCTTGTCGCTCTGGATGACCATCAGCTGCTCGCCCTGGCGCACGAACTCGCCGGGGCGCTTCAGCCACTCGACAACGCTGCCGGTCTCCATCGTCCACCCCTGCCGGGGCATCGTCACCGGGTGTGCCATGCGCTTCCTCCACGATGCGCGATCAACAAGGTCGTCATACCCTTGCCAACTGTGGTGGTCGCACCGAGCCACCACCGTTCATGGCGAGGTTCCCGCCGTCCATCGGGATGATCGCGCCGGTGATCCACGGTGAGGCGTCCGACGCAAGGAAGATCGACAGCCCCTTGATGTCCGACGGGTGGCCGAGGCGCCCGGCCGGGATCCCCATCAGGAACCGGTCCCGGAGTGCGGGGTCGGCGTCCATCCGCGCCTGAAGGCCCGGGTTCACGACCTGCGCCGGCAGGATGGCGTTCACGCGCACTCCACCGCTCGCCCATTCGGTGCTCAGCTCACGCGTCATCTGCACGACCGCGCCCATGCCCATCGAGTAGAAGGCGTGGCCCCGACCAAGCGCCGACACGCTTGCCAGCGACCCAATGTTGATGATGCTCCCGCGACCGCGAGCAAGCATGCGCTTCCCGGCATGTTGGCACATGAAGAACTTGCTCACAACCAGGCACTGCAGCGTGAACTGCAAGTCCTCGATCGTCGCAGTCTCCGGCGGACCGGCCTTCGCGTCCCCGGCGACATTCCCCAAGCAGTCAACCCGTCCGAACTCCGCATCCACGGTCGCCCACAAGCGGTCAACCTGCGCGAGATCGGCGAGGTCGCACGTGAACGGGAGGGCGCGTCGCCCAAGGGCAGCGATGTCAGCTGCGGTCGCAGCCAAGCCACCGGCGTTTCGGTCGACGATCACCACATCGGCACCGGCCTCCGCCCACGCTGTCGCCATCGCCTTGCCCATCCCCTGGGCGGCGCCGGTGACCACGCCAACCCGGCCGGTCATGTCGAACAGGTTCACGATCAGGGTTCCTCCTCATGGTTCAGGGGCAGATAGCCCCGGGGCCGTGTTCTCGCGCAGCGCCTCCGCCGGAGGACGTTTCCCACCGAATCGCCCGAACCCCCCCGCTCCCGCCGCACCGGGGGCCGTTCACGGGGCAAATCGACCACCCGACGAAGGAGGGTGGACGCTTTCGTTGGGCAGTGGGAACTCCGGGGCGGGGGCCTCTCCCGGCATGCGTGCGGCGTTGCACCTCACACCGCACCCTCGCCCAACGGGAACCATGGCACGACGTCGGGGTTCACCACGTGTTCAGCGGGCGGCCACCGACCGGCAGCGATGGCGGCGATATTCGCGATCGCGGCATCAACCGAGTCGATCCCCGACCGGTTCGACCCCGCCGCGACATGGGGGGACAGCACCACGTTGTCCAGGCCCATCAGCGGGTGCACGCCCGGCGGGCCGCCGTCCTCCAGCGGGTCGAACAGCTCGAACGTGTCAAGGCCGGCGCCGGCAAGGTGCCCCGAGCGGATCGCCTCGGTGAGCGCCACCTCGTCCACGAGCGCCCCGCGCGACGTGTTCACGAGGAACGAACCCGGGCGCATGCGTGCGAGGGCGTCCGCATCGATCAGGTGGTACGCGCCAGGTCCGAGCGGCAGGTGCAGCGACACCACATCCGATCGCCGCAGCACCGTGTCCAGGTCCGCCATCTCCACACCCAGCGCATCCGCCTCGGCGGTCGGCGCGGCCATGTTCCGTCGCGTGGCCAGCACCCGCATGCCGAAGCCCCGTGCCCGGCGCGCAAGGTGCACCGCACTGCGGCCGAAGCCGACCAGCCCAAGGGTCATCGCGCTCATGCGCGGGTTCGTGCTGGACGCCCGTCGCGCCCCCGCGTAGTCGCCGGCCTCGACCAGTCGCTGCGAGAGCGGCAGCTTCCGGGCAAGCGACAGGATCATCGCCATCGCGTGGTCGGCCTGCTCCTCAACGCAGAAGTACGGGGTGTTCATGACGACGATGCCGCACGCCGTGGCGCGGGCAACATCGATGCGGTCGGTGCCTGCGCCGAGGCGGGCGATGGCGCGACACCGGCCGGAGGCACGGAGCGCATCAATCACCGCCGCCGGCATCCTCGTCCCCACGACGCTGACAACGTCGGCTTCGGTGAGGTGCGGGACGATCTCATCCGCGGTCGTGCCTCCGACCGTCGTGAGGCGCCAGCCGTGGCGGGCGACCTCGGCGCGCTCATGGTCGCCGGGCGGGAAGATCGGCCCGGTGAGGCGGACGACATGAAGCGGGCCGCCCACCGCGGGAGGGTTCGCCATCACCCGCCTAGCCCTTGGTCGCCCCAGCGGTCAACCCGCCGACGAACCGGTCCATGAACAGGAAGTACAGGATCGCGACCGGCACCGATGCGAGCGTCGAGGCTGCCATGAGCGGCCCCCAGAAGAAGATGTCACCCGAACGGGCAAAGGCCTGCATCACCCCGTTGGTCAGCAGGCGGTTCTCCTCCCCGCGCAGGAACGCCAGCGAGTAGAGCAGCTCGTTCCACGACAGCGTGAACGAGAAGATCGCGGCCGTCAGGATGCCCGGCCAGGCCATCGGCAGCGTCACCCGGATGATCGCGCCGACACGGCTCGCCCCGTCGATCATCGCGCACTCCTCTGGCTCGGACGGGACGTTCGTGAAGTACCCGCTCAGCAGCCACGTGCAGAACGGGATCAGGAAGGTCGGGTAGGTGAGCATCAGCGACGGCAGGCCGCCAAGCAGGCCCCACTCGTTCAGCACCTGCGCCAGGGGCACGAACAGCAATCCCTTCGGCGCAAGGTACGTCACGAAGACGATCACGCTCGCGGCCGTCACGCCCCGGAACTTCAGCCGGGCAATCGCGTACCCGCCCATCACCGAAACAACCACCGAGACCGCCGTCGTCACCACCGACACGATGCTGGTGTTCCACAGCCACCGGGCGAAGCGTGGCGTCTTGAACAGCGTTTCGTAGTTCGCCAGGCTCGGGTTCCGGACCCACAGGATGTTCCCCGTGAAGTCAAAGATCTCCTTCTCGAACTTGAGCGACGTGATGAAGCCCCAGTAGAACGGGAACAGCAGGAAGAACACCACGCCGAGCAGGGCCGCATAGAACGGCACCTCGCCTGCCGCCCACCGCACCGTGCGCGACACCCGCCTGCCCATCACGCCACCCCCTGCTGCCGGCGCACGAGCAGGAGCGACCCGATGACGAGGATGACGAGCAGCGGGAACATCGTCATCGACACCGCCGCGCCCATCCCGATGAGGCCGGACGAGAGCGACAGGGTGTACGCCG
>CAILQO010000256.1 GCA_903836285.1 uncultured Chloroflexota bacterium | reverse complement strand
GTCGTCTACGGACGTAGTGCCACCCAGATCGTGTACGACTTCGCTCGCAACTTGGCGAAGCAGTGGGGCCGTGGCGATGAGGTGATCGTCTCGCGGCTCGACCACGACTCCAACATTCGGCCGTGGATGCAGGCCGCCGAGGCGGTTGGAGCGACGGCACGATGGCTTGAGTTCGACCCACAGACGGGTGAGGTCGACATGGCGACGCTCGACGCCGTGCTCGGCCCGCAGACGAGAGTCGTCGCGATCACCGGCGCGTCAAATCTGATCGGTACGAAGCCGGCGGTGCGTGCCATCGCTGACCGCGCACACGCTGTTGGGGCATTGATATGGGTGGACGGTGTCCACCACGCGGCGCACGAGTTTGTGGACATGGCCGCCCTCGCTGCCGACTTTTACGTGTGTTCGCCGTACAAGGTTCTCGGCCCGCACTGCGCGGTACTTGGGGCATCACCGGACTTGCTTGAATCAATCGTGCCCGACAAGCTCTTGCCGGCGACGAACGTCGTCCCCGAACGCTTTGAGTTTGGCACGTTGCCGTACGAGATGATGGCGGGGGCGACGGCGGCGGTCGAGTTCATCGCCGGGATCGCTCCGGGCGTTGCGACCACGCGTCGCGACCGGCTACGGGCGTCGTACGGGGCAATCCACGCGCACGAGACGCGACTGCGCAAGCGCATCGAGGCGGCGGTCGCCGAACTTGGCGAGTGGTACGACATGCACTCGCGCGCCGCCGACCGGACGCCGACCCTCTTGGCGACGGTGGCGGGCGGTCGTTCGGCCGAGGCATCGCGCTTCCTCGCTGCGCGCAATGTGCAGGCACCGGCCGGATCGTTCTATGCGTACGAGGCGTTTCTGCATCTCGGTACCGCTGATACGCACGGCCTGCGAATGGGCTTGGCGCCATACAACGACGACTCGGACGTTGATCGCCTGATCGACGGCCTGCGCACGTTTGTGGGGGCCTGACCGCAATGGCGTGGCGCGAGATTGTGCAAATGCACCCAAACGGGCAGCGGGTGCAGGCAGCGTTAGCGGAGGCAGGCGTCGCGACTCGCATCGTCGAGACGCTTGAGGGCTCACCAACGGCGGTGACCGCGGCGGCGCAACTCGACATCGAGGTCGGGCAGGTGGCGAACTCGCTAGTGTTTGACGCGGACGGCACGCCGCTCTTGGTGATCACCTCTGGGGCGCACCGTGCAGACCTGCATCTCTTGGCGGCGCACGTCGGCGCGGCGCACGTGCATCGCCCTGGCGCGGAGTTCGTCCGGACACATACCGGGCAACCGATTGGTGGAGTTGCGCCAGTGGGGCACCCGAACCCGATCCGAACCATCGTCGACACGCGCCTCAGTCATTGGGCGGTCGTGTGGGCGGCGGGTGGTCACCCCCATTACGTGTTCCCAACATCGTTCGCCGAGCTACTACGACTGACAGGCGGCGAGGCCCTGGACGTCGGGGTTACGGGGTAGCCGTGAGGTGTGCCAGCACGTGTGGATGCCTTCAGACACGGTCTTTGGTGAAGGCTATACGCACGTCGCTCAGGCCCCCCATCCTCGCGACGCGCGCGCGTTCGGTAGCGAGGCGCAGAGGTGCGTCAGGAGCTGACGCACGGACCAACGACCGCTTCGTACGAGTCTGTGTTGTCGGAAGTCACTACGAAAGTGATAGCGTAGCGCGGGCAGATGGTGATTGACGGCGAGATGCCTTGAGCAATGATCTCGCCGCTCGACCCCCGATTCGAGGGGGGGTCGCCCGAGGGGTTTGACGTGGGAAGT
The DNA here is from genome assembly GCA_903836285.1 of uncultured Chloroflexota bacterium. GTDB lineage: Bacteria > Chloroflexota > UBA11872 > UBA12225 > UBA12225 > CAILQO01. Next base: position 1,751 of record CAILQO010000256.1, on the reverse strand, counting down.
GGCATGTCGAGTGTGGGATCGCTTGTGCGGTGGGGCCTCATTGGAGGTGCGGTTGCGGGTGTCGTCAACGTGGTATTGCACGCCGTTGCGCTGTTTGGCTTGGGTGACCCAATGGCGGGCGACGGTGGGATGGGCTTCATGGCGATCCCGCTGCCACTGACCTTCATCGCGTCAGTCGTTCCCGGCGCGGTCGCCGCCCTGTTGTATGCGGGGGCCGAACGAGTTACTGGTCGGCCGACGGCGCGCTTCCTGCAAGTCTCGGTGGCGTTCTTGCTGATCTCGTTAGTCGGGCCGGCCACGATGCAAGGGGCGACCACGCTGACCGTCGTCTTCCTTGAAGCTATGCACGTGGTTGCTGGGGTCGCAATAATGTGGGGGGTCGTTCGCGGCGCTCGTCCGTAGGCGAACCTCGACGCACGTGACCTCGATTGACTGATCTGGTCAGTCTTCCTCGATCGCGACGGGGCCGACGCGCCCCGCGTGGGTTGAGGCAAGCAGCGCCGCGGCGGCGATGAACGCGACACCTCCGGCGATGACACCGGCGCGCATCCCGAGGGCTTCAACGATGACGCCCCCGAGTGCCAGACCGGCGACGTTGACAACCGATGAACCCAACTTGATCGCCGATCCGACGCGCCCCATCAGGGAATTCGGAACGACCGATTGGCGGGTGCTGTCGTAGGTCACCATCCAGACCGTGGCGAATGGGTCGGTGACGAGTTGGTTCGCCACCAAGAAGGCCGCGCCGGCGAGGTCTGGGCCGGTCGCACCGGCGATCAGGATCGTGCCGACGCCGGTCCCCGCCAGTCCCCACGCCATTGATGGCCCGGCGCCAAAGCGCGCCACCACCCGTCGCGCCACCGCGGCGGCACCAAGCGATGACACGCCCCCGATTGCCCAGATCATCGTGAGGTAGCCCGGTTCGAAGCCGACACCGCGAATCATGTAGAGCACGATGGTGACGCTGCCGATACCCGTGCCGAGGGCGTCCAGGAAAAGCGCCGCGACGATCCCGCGGAGAACCGGGCTTCCTATGATGGTGGTGATCCCCGCACGTGCGTTGTCCAAGTACGCCCGAGCGGCCCGTCGGAGGCGCTCAGGAGCGGCCGGGGAGGCGACGGGGTCCGTTGTGCGACTTGTGGATTCGGGCACCGCCTCTGGCTCGCGGATCGCCCAGAGAGAGGCGGCCGACACCACGAACGACAGGCCGTCGACGGCGATCGCGATTGGCGCGGTCAACCACTGCACCAACCAGCCAGCGATGCCGAAGCCGGCAATCTCTGCGACTGAGGCACTGGCCGAGAGGCGCGCATTCGCACCCACAAGGCCGTCTGCGGGAACGACGGTCGGGAGGTACGCACTGCACGCTACGTCGAAGACGACCGACAGGGCACCCACTAGGGCGGCGACGGCTACGAGGTACTCGAACTTGAGGCTACCGGTCAGGGCGAGGACCGGGACGGTCAGGGTAATCGCGGCGCGCGCCAGATCCGCCGCGATCATGAGTGGGCGTCGGCGCAGACGATCCGTGACCGCGGTGGCGACGGCGGCACCGACGACGGCGGACACGTGTTCGACCGCGCCGAGGGCGGCGAGGTCGTACGGTGTGGCCCCGAGGGTGGTAATCGCCGCGAACGACAGCGCCGCCCGACCGGCCAAGGTGCCGAACTGCGAAACGGCCTGCCCGGCCCAGAGAAGTTGGAAGGCGCGCACGCTACACCTCGCTGCGTTGAGGGCCTGACCCCCTTCCC
>CAILQO010000255.1 GCA_903836285.1 uncultured Chloroflexota bacterium | reverse complement strand
CGGGCCGGTCACGTGCTGCAGGCCGGGCAGGGATGCCGACGGGATGAAGACGCGCGGCCCAGACGCCCCGAATGCCTTCGGCAAGACGGCATCGCTCACAACCTCAAGCCCGCCAAGGCCACCGCCGAAGTCGACCGTCCCACGCGTCCCCGAGATGGAGAGGCGCCCCCACCCGATCGTCGGCGCAATGCGCGAGTTCTGCCCCCCGGCAAGCGCGAAGGTCGCGTCGCCGAAGTCGAGGAGCATGAGAGTGTTGTCGTCCATCTCAACGGCAATCTCCTTCTCCTTCCAGGTGCGAACCGGGAGGCCGATGCCGGAGACCGCGGTGACGCGACGCGCGGGGCCGAAGATCCCCGTGAGGGTGTGGAGCGAATAGACGGCCATGTCGTAGACCGGCCCGCCACCCGCCTTGTAGTACCAGGTTGGGTCGACGTTTCGGAGGACGTCGTTCCCGGTCCGGAACGACTCGTGTTCGTGCCCACCGCCGGCGTTGGTGGAGAATGTCCAGTAGATCTTCCCGAGGTCGCCGTTGCGCACGAGGTCGCGGATGGCGGCGAGGGTGGGGTTGAGCATCTGCCCGGGTGAGGCGACGACCATGCGCCCGACGTGCGCCGCGAGGTCGATGACGTCGTTGGCCTCGGCCAGGGTGGTGGTCATGGACTTCTGCGCGTAGACGTGGCGCCCGCGGCGGAGCGCCTTCATGATCTGGTCGTAGTGCGCGGGGATCGGTGTGGCGACGAGGACGATATCGACGTCGGCCTGCGCGACCATCTCGTCGTAGTCGTCGTAGGCCTGTTCCCACCCGTAGACGCGCGCGGTCTCGGCGGCGCGCCCGGGCACGACGTCGCAGCAGGCGACAAGTTCAACGCGTTCGAGGGCGTCAGCCTGGGCGAGGTGGGGCAGGATGCCCCGTTGGGAGACGCTGCCAAGGCCGGCGAGGGCAAGCCGGGTCTTCGTTGCCACGATCGTTCCTCCGCGGGCGCGCCCGATGGGCACTGCGCCGTGGGGCGGCAGCGTACCCGCAGTGGACCATTAGGAACGTGGTGGGTGCCGAGGTCCCCACTCGCCACATTGCCACGAGAGGCGGGCACGGATGCCCGCGGACCATTGGCGCGCGCCAACGCCGTTGCGACGGGAGAGGGGGGAAGTTGCACCAACCCCCACCCCCTGCCCCTCCCCCGCTGACGCGGGAGAGGGGAGGCGTTGCCCGCGGACCAGCGGCGTGCGCCGACGCCGTTGGCACGGGAGAGGGGGGAAGTTGCACCAGCCCACACCCCCTGCCCCTCCCCCGCCGAAGCGGCAGAGGGGAGAAGGGTGACCGCGGAACCACGCACCGCCCCTCACCGAATGCGACGGAAGAGGGGCAGGTGCCCGGCGATCGGCGGCGATCGGCTCGCGAGAGAGCTATAGATGGAAGGTGGCGGCGCTGCCGTTCGGGGTGCGCGTCAGGGTGAGGCGGGCGTCGATGTGTTGGCGGAGGTCGCCGACGTGGCTGATGATCCCCACCAACCGGCCGTTCACCTGCAGCTCCTTGAGCATCGCCAGGGCGTTGTCGAGCGCCTCCGGGTCGAGCGACCCGAACCCCTCGTCCACGAAGATGCAGTCGAGGTGCACGCCACCCACGTGCTGTTGCACCACGTCGGACAGGCCGAACGCCAGCGAGAGCGACGCCTGGAACGACTCGCCACCAGAGAGGGTGCGGGCGTCGCGCGCCTGGCCGGTGTTGCGGTCCAAGATCTCGATATCGAGGCCGGATTGGCCGACACGGCTTCGCGCCTCGAGGCGTCGACGGACCTCGTAGCGCCCCTGGCTGACCTTGAGCAGGCGTTGCGTGGCAGCGTCGAGGACTTGGTCGAGGACCCGCGCCAACACGTAGCTCTGGAACGAGATCTTCGGCACGCTCCCGCCCTGCACCCCACGGGCGATGGTGGCGAGGTTGTGGACGCGCGTTTGGCGCTTGATGGCTTCGTCGGCGACGTGCTTCGCCGCCTCGGCACGGGTCACCTCGCCGATCAACTCCTTGGCGGTCGCCTCGGTGAGCGTCGCGGCGTCGTGCGCGGCGGTGTGGGTCGCCTTCGCCGCAGTGACGGCGGCTGTCAGGGCCTCAAGGTCGGGCGCCTCGACGTTCGTGGCGGCCTCCCGTGCACGGTTTGCTCGGTCTTGTGCCTGGGCGAGTGACGCATGAAACTCGGTGAGGCGCGCCTCCAACTCCGCGATGACACCCGGTGCGAGGCACGCCACGCGCCAGTCGTCGACGCTTGCGAAGCCGGCCGCTCGCACCGCCTCATCGAGGGTAGCGACCGCGTGCTCAAGCTCGCGGGCACGGTCATGGTCGGAGGCTTCGGCGGCGGTGGACGCCGTGTCGGCGGCGATGGTGGCCTCGTGCGCCGTTCGCTCCTGCGAGGTCGCCGCTGCAAGTGACGCTTCCAATGAGGCGACGAGGGCGTCGGCGTCTGCCCGCGCGGCGGCGAGCGCCTCGGGCGTGGCGAGGTCGGCCGGCACCGCCTTCGCGGCGACGTCGGTGCGCGCCTCGACGCCGG
>CAILQO010000254.1 GCA_903836285.1 uncultured Chloroflexota bacterium | reverse complement strand
GACCTCAACGTCAAGGCGCATTTCCGCATGATGAAGGCCTTCATGCCGGGCTGGCTGGCACGCGGTTCCGGCGTCATCATCAACATGGCCTCCGCCGCCTCCTCGATCAAGGGCGTGCCGAACCGCTTCGTCTATGGCGCCACAAAGGCCGCCGTCATCGGCATGACCAAGGCACTCGCCGCCGACTACACCAGCAAGGGCATCCGGGTGAACGCCATCTGCCCGGGTCCAATCGAAACGCCAATGATCGGCGAAATGCGCGCGAAATCGGCCGACGTCGCGGCGTTCGACCGAAACGTCGCCGGGCAGACCGCGCTCAAGCGCATCGCCACCGCTGAGGAGGTCGCCGACTTGGTGGCGTTCCTCTGTTCCGACGAGTCCCGCTACATCACGGGTGCCGCGATCCCTATCGACGGGGGTAAGGCGGCGGGAATGATCCCCGGGATGGTCGTTGGGTAGCGCCGACAATGACGCGCCGCGTCAGGGCTTTCCCCTGACACGTTCAGGAACGCCAATCCGGTACCCTCCCGGAAGCGGACCGGCGGGGCGTCATGGAACCTCCCGTAACGGGTCTCTGCAGGGAAGGATCCTCCCTTGGCCTCTGCAAACCTCATTCCGAGTCTTGAGCCGAAGCTGCGCGATCTCTTGGTTCGCCATCGCGAACGGGCCGCGGCGGTCGACTGGGCTTACCACGAGTACCTGCCTCTCGCCGAGATGCGCGCCAACCCTGATGCACTGCCTCGGCTCTCGCCGACGACCTACCTCGCGGTCGAGACAGCGCTCTTCACCGAGGTGAACCTTCCGTGGTTCACCAGTGGCCTGCACCAGATCTACACCGGTGCACTTTCACCGATGCTTGAGTTCATCCACGACTGGACTGCGGAAGAGGACCAGCACGGGATGCTGCTCGAGACCTACCTCCTGCTCGGCGATCACGGCGACCACCGCGAACGTGCACGCCTCCGTAAGCAGATCGTTCGGGTTGGTTGGCAACCCCACGTCGAGACACATTTCGAGGCGATGGCGTACACCGCGATGCAGGAACTGGCGACCCAAGTCTTCTACCTGCGCGCCGCCCACGTCTGCCAGGATGAGGACCCGATGCTCGCCCGGGCCTTGCGCCGCGTTGCTCGTGACGAAGTGTTACACATGGCTTTCTATCGGGATGCCGTGAAAGCGCACCTCGAGGTCGAGCCAAACTTCGTCGAGCCGCTTGTCAAGGTCATGCTCGAATTCGCGATGCCCGGCGCGATGATGCCGGATTACGCCGCCCGTGCCTCAATCCTCGCGCGCCAAGGGGTGTACGGGCCCGATCACTTCTTCAGCCTTGTCGTCGACAAGCTCTGGAGGGAGTGGGACATTCCCGGCCTCATGCCCACGGCGGAGAAGGCCCGCGACGCCCAACGCAAACTGACCATCCATCACGAGAAGCTCGGCAGGATTGCCGCAAGGATGGCGGTTCGCCGCGCGCCGAGTGCGAAGGAAAAGGAAGCAACCGGTATCGCTCGGG
>CAILQO010000253.1 GCA_903836285.1 uncultured Chloroflexota bacterium | reverse complement strand
GTAGTCGCCCTTGCCCGCCTCGTCGCTCCCAACCCACGGCGGGTCGAACGGGCGCGTCAGGTCTGGGTCGGCGGCCCGCTTCGACGCCGTCCCGGCCGGTGACGACACCTCCCCGGTCACGCCTTCGACCGCCGCGACAACGTCGTCCAGCAGTGATCCAGTCCCCTGCAGGAAGAGCGTGCCGTTGGTGTACTGCTTGACGACGACCTTTTCCGGGCCCCGCGCAAGGTCAAGGCGGTAGTCACACGACTGCTCCGGCTTGGGACGCGCCGTCGCAACCGCGTTGACCGCCGCCTGCACCCGCCGCCGTGTCGACGGTTCAGGGACCGCGAAGCGGCGCATCCCCGGCGTGGTCAATGCACGTCAATCCGCGTGCAGTTGCAGTTGATCAACTCCGCGAGGTCAGCCGCGTTGCGCGGCGGCACGGCGTCTTCCGGCATTAAGTTCATGTGACAAAGATGCGCGTATGTCTCCAGCACAATCGGCTGTTGCAGTCGCGCCGCGCGCAGCATCGCCACATCCTGGAAGACCACCGTGGGATGACCCGTCCGGATGACCTCTCCGGCGCGCATCACGATCACCTCGTCGGCCCACGCCAACGCCAATTCGACGTCGTGCGTCGAGATGACGATCGTCCGCCCATTGGCATTCAGTTCGTCAAAGAGGTCGACCAGTCGCGCCGTCGCCTCCGGGTCGAGGCCCGCCGTCGGCTCGTCGGCGACGATCAACTCCGGGTCCATTGCCAGCACGCCCGCGATGGCAACGCGCTTCTTCTGCCCGTAACTCAGCAAGTGCGCCGGACGGTCGGCAAGGTCGCTGATCTGCGTCGCCTCGATGGCATTCGCCACCGCCTCCCGGACCTTCGCCTCGGTCCACCCAAGGTTGAGCGGGCCGAACGAGACGTCCTGGCGCACGCTTGACGCAAACAGTTGCGAGTCTGGGTCTTGAAAGACGAGGCCAACCTTCTGGCGCAGGCGGGTCAGTCCGGCGCGGTCGTACCGGACGGTCGCGCCGTCGAGGACGATCTCACCGGACTTCGGGCGCAAGACGCCGCCGAAGTGCAGAAACAGCGTCGACTTCCCGCAGCCGTTCGCACCAAGCACCACCACTTTGCGCCCGCGCGGGATGGTCAGATCGAGCGACCGCAGCGCCACCGTGCCGTCTGGATACGCAAAGGTCACGCCGCGCGCGGCGAGGTGCGTCGGCCGATCCAACGCTTGCACGGCCGGCGCATGTTCCAAGGTTGCCATGGGTTCTGTCACCACCGTGGCGATCATGCCGTCACCACCATGCCGAACGCCGCCAAGACGGCGAGTACCGCGACGATACCTGCCACGTGCACGCCCGACCACGGTGCCGGATCGACCAACACGCGCAACTCGCCGGTGTAGCCCCGACACGACAGCGCCGTAAACAGCAGGTCTGCCCGCCGTTGCGACCGCAAGTACAGGTTCGAGGTCAACATGCCGATCGACCGAAGCCAACGCGCCCGCGACGAGTAGCCCAACCGCACCTCTTGCGCCGTCCGCATCGCCCCAGCCGTCTCCAGCAGCACAAAGATGAAGCGATACACCAGCATCATCATCTCGACCAGCAATGCCGGTACGTGCCACCGCCTCAACTGATCGGTCAGGTCAACCATCGGCGTCGTCAGTGCCAGAAAGAGCGTCCCGGCGACCGACCCAAACGACGACGCCAAGATCGCGCCCGCCTGCGCCGCCGCTCGTGCGGTCACGCCCAAGGTCCACGGGCCGAT
>CAILQO010000252.1 GCA_903836285.1 uncultured Chloroflexota bacterium | reverse complement strand
GGCGCCGCCGATGGGGGCGGTCAGGACGGTGCCGAGGGTGATCGAGGCACCCATCAGGGTGAAGGTGCGCGGTAGGTCGCGCCCACCGGCGGCGACGCCGATGTACGACGAGTAGGCCGGGCCGCACAGGCCGACGAGGGCGAGGGCGATGATGCCGGGGACGACCGCCTCCCACGTACTCGCGACGGCGAAGATGGCCGTACCGAACGGCGCCAACCCCCACCCAACAAGCAGGGCCCGCTTCAGGCCAAGGCGAGTGGCAAGCGAGGCGGCTGGGATCGAGATGACGATGCCGATCACGCCGGCGAGGCCAAGCAACACGCCGAGGATCGCTGGGGACGCCCCAAGCCGTTCAAGGTGGATCGGCCAGATCGGCAGGTAGATGCCCGAACCGGCGCCCCACAGGCAGTTTGCGATCGCCATGATGCGGTTGTTGCGATCAAGGTCGAGGGCGCGCATCACGCCATCGATCACCCGCCCGGCACGACCGCGCGTGCGAGGTGCCGGCAGGGGGCGCATCAGGGCGTGGGAATCTGGGCCGTCGTCGGCAGGCACGTCATCGGGCATCGACCGGCGGCGTATACCATGCGCCGCGGCGCTTGCCGGGTCGGCGGCGCGATCGGAGGGCGCGATGGCGGAGCGGACCGAGTGGGTCGAACGGGCGGAGTGGGTCGCCGACGGTGTGGCGATGCTGGAAATCTGGTTCGGCCAGACCGCCATCATGGCGTGCTACCTCATCGAGGGGGCATCCCGGCGCGCCATCGTCGACACCGGCACCACCAGTTCGCCATCGCAGGGGCTGGTGCCTGCCTTGGCCCGGCTGGGCCGGCGCATCGAGGACATCGACCTCGTGGTCAACACGCACGGGCATATCGACCACGCGTGGGGCAATGGCGAGTTCAAGCGCCTGGCGCCCCATGCCACGACGTCGCTGCACGCCGCCGATACCTTCCTGCGCCACCCGGATGCCTTGGCGCGCTTCTGGCACCGGCGTCGCGTGGCGGCCGGGGACGTCGGCCCGGAGGCCGCGGCGGCGCACGCGCAGCAACTCGCTGACTTGGCTCACGCAGACCCGCACTTCCCGGAACCGGACGCCAACCATGCGGGTGGCGACGCCGTCGACCTTGGCGGTGGTCAGGTGATCGAGATCATCCATACGCCCGGCCACACCCCCGGGTCGTGCAGTTTCTACGTGCCGCGTGCCAAGGCCCTCCTGAGCGGTGACAGCCTGACGGGGAGTGCCGGCAGCGGACGCTTCCCGCTGCTTTCTGACGTGGTGGCCTACCGGAGCACGGTCCTGGCAGTGCAACGCCTGGATGTGGAGTTCGTCGGCCCGGCGCACCGCTACCCCTTCCGTCCGCCGCTTGGTGCCGTCGAGACGCCGGCCCGCCACGGTGACTTGGCCCGGCGCTTCCTGGCCGACACCTTGACGACGGCGCTTGACATCGAGGCAGGAGCGGTTGAGGCGTGGCAGTCCGACCGGCATGCGCCGCGCGCCGCGATGGTGACCGAGGCGGTGCGGCGGACAGGCGAACGCATCGGCGTTGACCTGTCGGGGAACGAGCATGCGCGCGCCGCCGCCGGCCTGTGGCTTGAGGCCATCGGCGGGGCACCGAGCGGCGCCTGACGCGCCGATTTGGGGTCACCGGCGAGGGGTTCGGGTGCGTCGCACCTAACGTAATACCCCTCCCGATGGCCTGCCAGCCCCGGGGATATACTGGCCGCCACGCTACCCGGAGGCCAGCATGACCATCGACGCCACCCTCGGAACTCCCGGCACAACCGGTGCCCATGATGCCTCCCATGGGGATGCCTCACCCGAGGAGTTTCATGTGCAGGCGGTGGCGGCGCATGCACCGGGCAATGCGTTGGCCGGGACGGGGTACGTCGCGGGCATCGACCTCGGTGGCACCAAGATCCTCGCGGCGATCTTCTCGCCCGACGGGTCGATCGTGAGCCGCGCCAAGGTCGTGACTGGGCGGACCGGTGGCATCGACGTCGTGGAACGCATGGCCGCCGCCGTCCGCGAAGCGGCGAAGGTGGCACGCCTCGACCTGTCGCAGGTCGCCGCCGTCGGCACCGGCGTCCCGGCGCCTGTCGACCCGGTTACCGGCGTCGTGCACATGACGCCGAACATCGATGGGTGGGAGGACATGCCCCTCAAGCAGGAGCTTGGCGGGCGCCTCGACGGCATCCCCGTGGCGATCGACAACGACGTGCGCGTCGCCGTCATCGCTGAACACGGCGCCGGTGCCGGTGTTGGCATCCGGAACATGGTCGGCATCTGGCCGGGCACTGGTGTCGGCGGCGGCCTGATCCTGGATGGGCGCATCTACACCGGGTCGTCGAGTTACGCCGGCGAGATTGGGCACATCACCATCAAGGAGGGGGGCGCCCCGTGCGGGTGTGGTGGGCGAGGCCACCTCGAGGCGTACTGCAGTCGGACGGCCATCGTGAGGCACTTGGAAAAGTTGATCCGCGACGGGAAGAAGACGCGCCTCACCCGCATCGTCGGGCGTGACCTCTTGCGTGCGAAGAGCAGCGACTTGGCCGAGGCCGCGGCCCTCGGTGATGCCGTGGTCGTGTCGGTCCTCGACCGCACGGCGCGCTACCTCGCCATTGGGATCGCGAGTATCGCGAACCTCCTCAACCCCGAGATGATCGTCCTCGGTGGTGGCGTCGTTGAGGCGCTTGGCGACGACTTTGTCGAGAATGTGGCGAAGCGCGTGCGCCGCGAGCCGTTCAGAGCCACCACCGGCCCGCTCAAGATCGTGGCATCAGCGCTTGGCGACGACGCCGGCATCACCGGGGCGGCGATCATCGCCCGCCAGATGCAGGTCGGCCTGCACCCGTAGCGCGACCCGACCCCCCTCTCTCGCCACTACGCGGGAGTGGCGGGTGAGGCGGACGACTGGAGCGCTTGCGCTAGCGGTCGCCGAGGAGGATCGCGCGCAGGCCCGCCATCTCGGTTGCCACGGCGGCGGCCCCCGCGCCATGCAGGGTCGCGGCGTCGTGCGCGCCCCACGTCACCCCGACCGACCGGCACCCGGCGCTGTTTCCCATATGGATATCGTGCGTCGTGTCGCCGACTACCACCGCGTCGCGCGCCGCGACCCCGAGTTCGCGGAGGGCCATCTCGGCCGGTGCCGGATGCGGCTTGAGGTGGGGGACGATGTCGCCACCGACCACGGCGCCGAACGAATCGATCAGGGCGCTGTCGGCAAGCGCACGCCGGGCCGCCGGGGTGCCCTTGGTGGTGACGATGGCGAGTTGCTTCCCCGCCGCGCGCAGCGACGTGACGAGGTCGGCGGCGCCTGGGAAGAAGGTCGGCGAGGCGTTCGCGAGTTGCGTCGCACGGTAGGTGGCCATCGCCCGCGTGACATCGTCGTCGGTCGGTTCGAACGGCCAGACCTGCCGGAAGACGACCTCGAGCGGCAGGCCAATCAGGCGACGCAAGATGTCGCGGTCGCACGGGGGGTGACCGGCCTCCACAAGCGCGGCGTCGGTCAAGTCGGCAATCGACCCGAATGAGTCGAGCAGGGTGCCGTCGAGGTCGAAGAGCACCGCTGTGAACGGGCCGATGCCCGCCGAACCCGCCATGGCCGACCTCCCTGCGCGCGTGGCGGGCGCCCATGGCCCTTGCATCCACCCCTGATACGAGGCCGAACCGTACCACCCACCATTCCGTCACGATTGCCGGGTACGGTTGCAGGGCATGCGTGAACCCCCTCCCCTCGCGCCCGCGAGTGCTGCCCGTATGGGCCTGCCTCGGGTCCTGTTCGTCGACCTCGACGGCACCTTGCTTGCCACCGGATCGCACCTTCGCCGACGCAACGCCGCGGCCTTGGCGGCGGTTGCCGCGCGCGGGACGACCGTCGTCCTGGCTACCGGCGGCTTTGCGGCCCGCACGCGCGTGGTCGCCGATGCCCTGCGCGGTGCCGGCGTCACGCCCCTGTGGACGGTGACGCACAACGGCGCCGCGATCTGGGATCCGAACGGCCACCTCGTCCACCGGCAACCCATCCCGCACGAGGCCTTGACCTCCGCCGTGCGGACAAGTGGCCGGTCGGTCTGGACCGTCTTTGAGGTTGTCACGCCGGACGGCCGGACGCGGACCGGTCATGCGGGGCGCGTGCGCCACGAGTTGGAGCCGTTCATCTGGGGACCAAGGGGGCGTGCCGACGGTGAAGGTGACGTGCCGTTGGCGTCCGTGGAACCCGACTGGGATTCGCGCGATGCGCGACGCCTGGTGCAGGTGATCAACGGCGGTGGGGCGGACGTCCTCGCGGTGTGGGTGATCGGGACCGCACGGGCGCTTGCGCCGCTCGACGAGATTGCCGACGACGGTCTCCTGTGCGGCGCCCTCTATGAGCCGTGGACAAGCCGGGTCGGGTCGATGACTGGCAACGCGCGCCTTCGCATCGAGGGGCGTGACATCAATCCGGCGGGGACGACCAAAGCCACGGCGGTGACGTGGTTGTGTCGCCACCTTGCCGTGCCGTTGACGGAGACGGCGGCGTTCGGCGACGGCCGGAACGACCGTGACATGATCGCGACGGTGGCACGCGGCGTGGCGATGGCGAACGCGCACCCGGGCGTCCATGCGGTTGCGACGGTCGTGGCACCGCACCACGACGAGGATGGCGTGGCGCAGGTGCTTGAAGGGTGGCTGTCCTCGGGAACGTGGTAGGCGATGCGCGCGAACCGGTTGCATCCGCCCGGGTGGTAGCCTCTCGCGCGCCGCGCGCCGGCCCGTTCACATGTCATCACCCATGCCCAACGCCCCGTCCTCCGCCCCCATCCGCCTCGGCAACAGCGTCACCATTGAGGTGCCGGTGCTTCTGGCCCCGATGGCGGGTGTCACCGACGGCGTCTTCAGGAGCCTGTGCCGCGAGGCCGGCGCGGGGTATGCCACGACGGAGTTCGCGCGGGACGAGGCGCTCTTGCGCGGCGTCCGTCAACAGGTGGACCTGACCGACCTGCGTCTCGATGCACGCCCGGTGGGGGTGCAGATTTTCGGGGCCAATCCGGACGTCATGCGCCGTGCCGCCGGGTGGGTGATGGCGACCGCGGCACCAGACGTCCTGGATATCAACATGGGGTGCCCGGCGCCCAAGGTGACGAACGGGCAGGGCGGTTCATCGCTTCTGCGCGACCCCGACCGGGCCGAGGCGATCGTGCGTGCGGTGGTGGCCGAGGTGTCGCCCGCCCCCACCACCGTCAAGATCCGCGTGGGGTGGGACGACGCGCACCGTGATGCCGGTATCGCCGTGGAGGTCGCCCGTCGGGCGGTCGACGCAGGCGCGCAGATGATCACCGTGCATGGGCGTACGCGACAGCAACGCTACGAGGGTGTTGCCTGTTGGGACACCATCGCGGCGGTTGCGGCGGCGGTTCCAGTGCCGGTGATCGGCAATGGCGACGTCCAAACGCCGGCTGACGCAGTGCATCGACTGCGGACGAGTGGGTGCGCCGGGGTCGCGATCGGTCGCGGCGCGCGAGGGCGCCCATGGCTGTTTGGGCAGATCGCGGCGGCGCTGCGAGGAGACCCAGTCCCACCCGACCCTGAGTTGCCGGCGCGACTGGCGCTTGGCCTCGACCACGTGCGGCGACAGGTGGCGTTCGAGATCGCGTGCCTCGAGGACGACCCTGCCAACGCACGCAAAGCCCGCGCGACGATCGAGGAGCTTGCTGACGGGCGTGCGCTTGGGCACCTCTTGCCCCACGTGATGTGGTACGTCTGGGGTGCACCGGGGGCAAACGAGGCCCGGCGTGTGCTGTCGAAGGCGCGTACCGCTGTCGAGTTGGCGGACATCCTTGCGGACTACGCGGCGCATCCCGAGGCGTACCACCGGCGCGACGACGCCCGCGTGGTGCCTGCCAGGGCGTAGGGGCACGAACGGGCGCCGGGGCGTGCGAAACTCTCGCGGAGGGACGTGATGAGCGACGCCAACCGCAAGGGGTTCGCCGGGGCATTGATCCATGGGCGCTTCGCTGGCGGGTTTGGGTGGGTCGCCTACCCAGGCGAGTTCATGCAACGGTCGTCGACCGCGCTTGCCTCTGACGGCCGGGTGTGGCTCATCGACCCAGTCGCCATGACCGGCATCGACGCCGAGATCGAAGCCTTGGGCACGGTCGCCGGCGTCATCATGACGGTCGGCTGGCACGACCGTGACGTGAAGTGGTTCGCTGACCGCTACGGCGTTCCACTCTACGTGCCGGGGAACCTCACCGGGGCACCCTCTGGTGCGCCGGTGGTGCGTGTCGCCGGTGGTATTCGGGATTGCCCGCTGCAGCTGCTGCCGTGCGGAGGGCGTGGTGCCGTGCGCCCCTTTCAGGAATGTGCGGTCTGGTGGCCGGAACACGGCGTCCTCGTCACCGGGGATAGCCTCGGCACGGCCACGTATTTCGCGGAGGCAGGCGCACTTGGGGTTCACCCGATCCGGCGTGCGAGCCCGCCCATCGAGTTTGCCGGGCTACCGGTGCGGCGCCTCTTCCCAGGCCACGGCGTGAGCCTTTCCGGCGACGGGCTTGCCGAGGAGGTTTCGCGGGTCGTGCGCACCGCCCGCTGGGAGTTTGTCCCCGGGTGGTTGCAGGCCGTGCGCGCCGCCGCGACTCACCGCTAGGTTCTTCGCCTCTCGCGATTTGTGCATGGCGGCCCGGCTAGGGCGGTTGGTTGGTGCCCCAAGCGGTCACCTCTAGGCACGCGCCCCGTACGTCCGTACCGGCGGCCAGTTGTTGGGCCTTGGCGTTCCCGGCGCGTTGGGTAGCGCGCGGGGTCGGCCCGTCGGCTGGGCAGCAGTTTGCGGAGGGTATTCGGGGGTGAAACGCAACCGGCGCGAACCGTGGGGTTCGCGCCGGTGATGCGTCCGTCAGAACCGCTACCAAGCGAAGGAGACCTCGCCGAGGAGCGGTGCCTGTTCAGGTACCGCTCCAAGCGGTGGGCCAGTGTCGAGGGTGCGGGCGGCGTAGACGCTTGAACTGACCTCGGACTCAGTCACCGACTCTTCCGAGCGGATTGCCTGCACCTGCATGGCCGACCCGGCGGTTGTCGGGGTCACTGTCGCGGTCCGTGTCGCGGTCGGCGTCCTTGTGATCGTGGCGGTTCGGGTCGACGTCCTGGTTGGGGTGATGGTCCTGGTCGGCGTGATGGTGCGCGTGAGGGTGACCGTCCTCGTCGGCGTGATGGTCCGGGTGATCGTGACGGTCGGCGTCAATGTGATCGTCCGGGTAATCGTGACCGTCGGCGTGATCGTCCGGGTGCGGGTGATGGTCTTGGTGGGGGTGATGGTCCTGGTCGGCGTGATGGTGCGGGTCTTGGTGATGGTCTTGGTGGGGGTGATGGTGCGGGTCTTGGTGATGGTCTTCGTCAGGGTGATGGTCTTCGTCAGG
>CAILQO010000251.1 GCA_903836285.1 uncultured Chloroflexota bacterium | reverse complement strand
CGCTGCGCTTGCAGGTGACCTACCGCGCCATCCCCGTTGCTTCTGGCGACCTGCCTGCATTTGTGGCGTCGCTGCGGGACCCAACGGACGGCGGACCACCGTGGCTCGGAGTCAACGTCACCATCCCGCACAAGCAGGCCGTCGCAGCGCTTGTAGACGACGTTTCCGAGGAGGCGCGGCAAATCGGGGCCGTCAACACGCTGATCCGTAAGGATGGCCGACTCATCGGCCACAACACGGACGCCGTCGGCTTCCTGCAAGGCATGCGGGACGTCGGGGTTGACCCAACGGGAATGGGCGCCATCATCCTGGGGGCGGGCGGCGCGGCAAGGGCTGTCGCCGTCGGGTTGCTGCGTGCCGGCGTCGCTGGCCTTGCGATTGCCAATCGCTCACCCGAGCGCGCGGAGTCGCTGTGCTGGACCCTGCAGGACGCGTTTCCGGGCGTGGCAGTCAAGCCGCTCCCCCTCGACGCGGGCGTTCTGCGCGCGCGCCTTGGGTCCGCGGACCTCCTGGTGAATACGACAAGTGTCGGCATGCGCGGTGGGCCGGACGCAGGCGGATGCCCTGTTCCGGTTGACGCGTTGCACAAGCGGCACGTTGTCTACGACCTCGTGTACAACCCCTTGGTTACCCCACTCTTGGAGGGCGCCATCGCACGGGGCGCGACCATTGTTGAGGGACTGCCGATGCTCGTGCATCAGGGGGCGGCAAGCTTTGAGCGATGGACCGGGGTCGCCCCACCACTGGAGGTCATGTTTGAGGCCGCGTATTCCGCACTTGGGGTTGTCCGCGGAGTGAAGCGTGGGTGATGACGGGACCATGGCCGAAGGCACCCTTTGTTCCGCACGTGCTTTATCCCGCGTTCTGCCACTACGGTGTCAGGCGGTAGGCGACCCCAACCCCCCACCCCTCCCTCAACGCGCCGGGAGAGGGGTATTGCGCTGAGGCAAGCCGCTTCATGGGAAATACCACCGGCACCTTGTTCCGCGTGACGACATGGGGCGAAAGCCACGGGAAGGCAATCGGCGCCGTCGTCGACGGTTGCCCGCCGCTGATCCCTCTCAGCGAGGCCGACATCCAACCGGACCTCGACCGTCGTGCACCCGGCCAGTCAGCGATCGTGACGCAGCGAAAGGAGTCAGACACTGTCCAGATCCTTTCTGGCACGTTCGACGGGGTGACGTTGGGGACGCCAATCAGCCTGTTGATCCCGAACGAGGACCAACGGAGCGGGGATTACCGTGAGGTCGAGCGGAAGTATCGGCCTTCCCACGCTGACTTCACGTACGACGCCAAGTACGGGACGCGGGACTACCGGGGCGGTGGTCGAACGTCCGCGCGCGAGACGGCGGCGCGAGTCGCTGCCGGTGCGGTTGCCCGCAAGTTCCTCGCACGCTCCCACGACGTCGAGATCGTTGCGTGGGTGGCCACCGTGCACGACATTACCGGGGATGCTGACCCGGCGACCGTGACGCGCGACGAGGTCGACCAGACGATTGTCCGTTGTCCCGACGTTGACGCGGCGTCGCGCATGGTGGAGGCAATCCAGTCGGCACGCAAGAGCGGTGACTCACTCGGAGGCGTGATCGGGTGCGTCGTGCGCAGGTGCCCACCGGGCTGGGGTGCGCCCGTGTTCGATCGCCTCGAGGCCAACCTGGCGGGAGCGATGCTCAGTCTGCCGGCGACGAAGGGTTTCGAGATTGGCTCCGGATTCGCCGGGACGCGCATGACCGGGCTTGCCCACAATGACCCGTTCTACATGGACGGGGGACGAGTCCGGACCCGATCGAACCGAAGTGGCGGTGTCCAGGGCGGAATCACAAACGGCGAGGCCGTCGAGTTTCGAGTGGCGTTCAAGCCGGTGGCGACCGTTATGCGGGAGCAGGAGACCGTGACGCGCGACGGCGTCGAATCGACAATTGCTGGGCGTGGACGCCACGATGCGTGCGTGCTCCCCCGAGCGGTGGCGCTCGTGGAGGCAATGGCTGCGCTTGTGCTCGCGGACCACGCGCTGCGGCACGCTGCGATCGCGCCGGACGCACCGCCGCGACCGGCCGGCTGGGGGTGGGGCAGGTTTCCGGACGGAGGAGAGCGGTGAACTACCATCACCTCGTCCTCGTCGGACTTTCCGGCAGCGGGAAGTCGACGATTGGCCCGCGCTTGGCCCGGCGCCTCGACCTGCTCTTCCTGGACACTGACCGCAGCGTGGTCGCACGTGCCGGAATGCCCATCGACGAGATCTTCGCGACGCGCGGCGAGCCGTCGTTCCGGGCTTTCGAACGCGAGGCGGTTCGCGAAGCAGTGGCGGGACCCAGGGCTGTCATCTCGACTGGTGCGGGGGCGCCGGTCGATGGTACGAACCGGGCGCTGCTCTGGGAAGGCAACGCCGTCGTCTGGCTCGACGCCCCAATTGACGTACTCGTCACCCGGCTCGCACGGTCAGACCGGCCCGGGCGCGAGCGCCGTCCGATGCTCGACGGCGACGCCGCATCGCGGCTCCCAGCACTCCTCGAGGCACGTCGGCCGGTCTATGAGGCGGCCCACTATCGCGTGGGGACCGGTGTCGCCCGGCCAGATGTCGTGGTGACTGAGATCCTGCGACGGCTTGACGGCGTGAAGCCCGGTTCCCGCCACGCAACACACAAGCCTAAGCGGGCGGATTGGTCGAGTCTCGGCGTATTCGGCCGCGGGACACCCGGGATCCCAGCCCGTGAACGTTGAATACCTGCCGCCGCCACCCGTTCCGGATGACGCTTCAGGAATCCCAACCCGGCTGGTGTTTGGTGACGGCATCGTTGCTACCCTTGGCGAGGAGATTCGCTCCGCGGGCGTCACTGGGCGGGCGTTCGTTGTGGCCGACGAATCGGTGGCACGCGCGCACGCCCCCGCCGTATTGACATCTCTCGCCAGTTCGGGCCTCCGGCCTGAGCTCGTGACATTTCCACCTGGCGAGGCGTCCAAGTCGCTTGAAGGCGCAGCCAGGTTGTTCGCGTGGCTCGGCGCGCAACGGGCGGAGCGCCGTGATTGCGTGATTGCCTTGGGCGGTGGCGTGGCCGGTGACCTCGGCGGGTTCGTGGCGGCGACCTGGCTGCGGGGCGTTGCCTTCGTCCAAGTGCCAACGACCGTCC
Source organism: uncultured Chloroflexota bacterium (assembly GCA_903836285.1). GTDB lineage: Bacteria > Chloroflexota > UBA11872 > UBA12225 > UBA12225 > CAILQO01. The sequence goes on along the minus strand of CAILQO010000251.1, from coordinate 794 downwards.
TTGCCATGGTGGACAGCTCGGTGGGTGGAAAGACGGCGGTGAACCTGCCCGTCGGAAAGAACCTCGTGGGCGCCTTCCATCCTCCGGTCCTCACGCTGATCGACGTCCAGATGGCTCGGGGGCTGCCGCCTCGTGAGGTGCGTGCCGGATGGGCCGAGGCGATCAAGACGGCAGCGATCTTTGACCCCACGCTCTTAGGCGACCTGGAGGGGCGTGACCCAACGACCGTCGATTCCAAGCTGATGGCTCGCCTGCTTGAGGCGGTGGTGCGATGGAAGGAGCGGACGGTGCACGTTGATCCGAAGGAACGGGGCATTCGCATTGCCCTGAACTTCGGTCACACCGTCGCGCATGCGATTGAGGCGACCGCCGGCTACGGTACCTTCCTGCATGGCGAGGCCGTGGCGATCGGGATGGTGGTGGCGACACGGCTGAGCGTCCGCCACGCAGGCCTCGATCCAACGATCGGGGACAGGCTGGAACGTACGCTTGCAGCGGCAGGCTTGCCAGTTCGGTTCGGTGCCGGCGCGCCACCGATCGATGCGATCGTTGCACGCACCGGCTTCGACAAGAAAGTGGAGGCAGGCCGGGTTCGGTGGGTGTTGCTCGCGGAGATCGGTCGGGTCATCGTCACCGACGAGGTGGACCCGGAACTCGTGCAAGCGGTTCTCGAAAGTGTGTACGTATAAGTAGTGCGAGGTCACACCTTGACGACCTCGCTTGGCGTGGCTACCTTCTGGTTGGAGATGGGGGTTCGAACATGGTCGCTGCACTTCCCGGCATTCGTATCGGTG
>CAILQO010000250.1 GCA_903836285.1 uncultured Chloroflexota bacterium | reverse complement strand
TGCATTTCATCAAGGCGGTGATCCCGGTTGCGGAGGAAGCTGGGATCAAGCTAGCCCTACACCCCGACGATCCGCCGGTGCCGATGCTTGGCGGGGTGGCACGCATCTTCGGCAGCTTCGAGGGCTTCAAGCGTGGGTCCGAGGTCGTCGAGAGCGACGCCTGGGGCATGGACTTCTGCATGGGGTGCTGGTCCGAGATGGGCGGGCACGACAACGTGATACGGGGCATCGAGCACTTCGTGCCCCGCGGGAAGATCCTCTACGCCCACTGCCGCGACGTGAACGGGCCAGCGGACTGCTTTGCCGAGTGCTTCCTCGGTGAGGGGCAGATGCGTCTCTTTGAGATCTTCTTGGCGTTCAAGAAGCATGGATTTACCGGATTCTTAATCGACGACCATGTGCCGCACATGGTCGACGACTCGGAGTTTGGCCATCGCGGTCGCGCGCATGCGACCGGCTACATGATCGCCACGCTTGACGCGGTCGAAGCGGTTCTCGCCGGCCGAGGCTAGTTCAGATCAGGGGCGGGAGGGTCGGCGTACCTTCTCGCCCCGGGGGCGGCGCCGGAATACATTGCGCGTGCCACGCATCGCTGAAAAGCGACGGCAGCGCTGGCTTTGCACGAATGCATGAGCTTCGTCAGCGGCGTTCATCGCCTCCCGAGCGAACGGTGCACACTGAAGCAGGCAGGCCGCCGGCACCGACCGGGTGACGCTTGGCGGTATGGGGCGGCGCCGACTTGCTTGACTGCAAGGCAGCCGGAGCGAGCGGACACCCCCGCTACTTCAGTGCCCCGAGCCGCAGGCCGTCGAGGAAATAGCGCTGGAAGAGCAGGAAGAACGCCGTGATGGGCAGGCTTGCGACCGCGGCGCCGGCGAAGATGATCCCCCAGTCGGTCATGAACTCGCCCTGCAAACTGGCCACGCCGACGGTCAAGGTGAACATCTGCGGGCGGTTGACGGCGATGAGCGGCCAGAGGAAGTCGTTCCAGTTCCTGACGAACGTGAAGATTGCCAGCGAGGCGATGGCCGGTTGCGAGAGCGGCACGATCACGTGGCGCACCACGCCCAACTCAGAACACCCATCGATGCGCGCCGCGTCCTCGAGCTCGCCCGGGAGGGTCTGGATGAACTGGCGCATCAGGAAGATGCCGAACACGTTCGAGGTTGCCGGCATCAGGACCGCCCACAGCGAGTCGATCAAGCCCAATTCGCGGTTGATCAGGTAGAGCGGGATGAAGGTGACGTGGATGGGCACCATCAGCGTCGCCACAAGGGTGGCGAAGATTGCGTCCCGCCCCGGGAACCGGCGCTTCGCGAACGCATAGCCTGCCAACGTGTCGAAGACTGCGTGCCACAACGTCGCGCCGAGCGCCACCACCAAGCTGTTCGACACCCACTGCGTGTAGTGCTTCGACGTCGTCAAGAGACGTATAATATTATCAAGCTTCCACGCTGGCCACAGGATCGGCGTCAGCGGGGGCGTCGCGGTGATCGGTGTCAAGGCGTTGACAAACAACCAGTACATCGGGAAGAGGGCAATCGCCGTCGTCGCGAGCAGCGTCGCCCACGTGGCGACGGCCCTCCCGGTTGTCAGGCCTCGTGGGCGCACGAACGCCACCAATCGCGCCGCCGGGCTGACCCGGCTCACGCGGACGGTCGACACGTCAGTACTCCACGTCAGACCGCAACACGCGGAACTGCACAAGGGCAACCGCACCGATCATGGCGAAGAGGACCATCGCCTGCGCCGCGGACACCCCGAGATCGAAGTCCTTGAACCCGGCACTGTAAATCTGCGTGACGATCGTCTGCGTCGAATTGCCGACGCCGCTCGGCACCATCACGTAGATGCGCTCGAAGACCTCGAAACTCGCGATGGTGTAGATCACCGACAGGTACAGGGTCGTGGGCTTGATCAACGGCAAGGTGATTCCGAGCCACTTCTGAAGCGGTGACGCGCCATCGAGGTCGGCGGCCTCGTAGTACTCCGAGGGGATCCCACCCATCGCCGCGCTGAACAGGACGACCGCCGTCGCTGGGATGGTCAGCATCGTCGAGGCGATGATGCTCCCGAGGGCGATGTCCGGGTTCGAGAGCCACCGCACCGGTTCGAGGCCGATGAGGCGCAACAGGTAGTTGGCGAACCCCCACTGGGCGTTGTAGATGTACGCCCAGGTCATGCCAACGATCAGGGAGCTGGTGACCGCCGGGAGGTAGTACGCCGCGCGGAAGAACGTGCGGACGTGCCGGTGCAGCGGTTGGATGAGGCTCGCCAGCGCGAGGCCGACGACGATGTTCGTCGTCACCGTGAACGCCGTATAGATGAGGGTGTTGCCGATGGCGACGACGAACACGTGGCTCTGCGCCGTGAACGCCCGTTCGTAGTTCGCCCAGATTGGGGTCACCCACGTGCCGCCGGTTCGCAGGTTCACCTTCTGGAAGCTGATCATGGCCGACCACGCCATCGGCGCGAACGTGAAGGCGGCGAAGGTCACCAGGCTTGGCAGGATGAATGCGTAGGACCAGCCGTGCGCCCGGAGGAAGGCGCGAAGGTGTTGCATCTGCGGTGTCCCCCGCCGCCACCGGTTCCCCGCGAGGGGCGTTCCGGCGGCGGCGGGCGGTGGCTTACGACTTGAGGTAGCCAACCGCCTCGGCGGCGATCTTCTTCATCGCCTCCTCGGGCTTGGCCTTGCCGAACACGACGTTCTGGTACTCCGCATGGAACAGGCGCGTGAACTTCGCCCAGTCTGCCACCAGCGGGGTCGACCACATGTCCGGAAGCACCGGCAGGAACTTGTCAAGCGGATCAGCGATCTTGACGGACTTCCGTGCGCCAGGGGCGAGGTAGAAGCCGGTGGGCACGTTCGACCCAACGGGGACGTCGTCCTGGACCTCACTGCTGGTGAGGTACCGGCCGAGGTCCATCGCCGCCTTGCGCTTGGCCTCGTCCTTGGTCTTCGCGACTGCGATCAGGCCGACGGCGCCGACGGTCAGCTTGTTGCCGTTCATCGTCGGGTGCGGGTAGATCTCGAAGTCGACCTTGGCGCCCTTGAACTGCGCCGCCGGGCCGGTCGCGTCGACGATCATCGCCAGCTGGCCATTCTGGAAGCCGCCCTTGATGTCGGCATCCTTCTGGCTGCCGAAGTCCGGCGGGGTGACCTTGTGCTTCAGGGCAAGGTCGGCAAACCGGGTCAGGCCGGCGACGGCCTTCGCACCCTCGAAGCCAAACTTGCCGTCTGCCGTCAGCGGACGGACCGAGGGGTCCTCGTTCATCCACAACGCCCACGTATTGACCACGCCCGGGTCGATGAAGCCGCTCCACCCGTAGACCTGCTCGCCCTTGGCGTTCTTGAAGGTCACCTTCTTGGCGGTTTCGACGAACTGGTCCCACGTCCAGGTCTTCGGCGGCAACTCGACCTTGGCCTCAGCGAAGACCGCCTTGTTGACGTAGATGCCCATTGGCACAACCCACAGGGGCCACGCCGACGCCTTCTTGTCCTTGATGCGCGTCACGTCGAGGACGTTCGGCAGGATGTCGGCCTTGTCGGCATCGGTGAGGTAGGTGTCGATTGCCTCGACGAGGTCATCTTTGACATAACCCGGGAGGCGGTCCGACGGCAGGCGCAGAAGGTCGACCCCTTGCCCCGACTGGAGGGCGGTGGTGAGCTTGGTGAAGCCCTCGTCGTTTGGCGGGTAGCCGACGACCTCGACCTTGATCTCCGGATTGTCGACCTGGAACTGTGCGACGGCGTTGTCGAACGGGTTGGCGAAGGCGTTGCCGGCGGTGTAGCCCAGCACCCAGAGGTTGAGCGTCCCCTTGTAACCGCTCGTGCTCTTGCGCAGGCCGCCCTTGGCCTGGCGCGCCGGTGCGGGCGGGCTGGTCGGTGCGGCCGTTGCCGCGGGGGCGGTGGTCGGGGCTGGTGCGGGTGCCTTCGTCGGCTCCGGCGCCTTGGTCGCGGCGGCGGGCGCGGTCGTCGGGGCAGCAGCGGCGGGGGCCTTGGTCGGTGCCGCCGCGGGGGCGGCCTCGCCACCGCAGGCGGCAATGATGGCGCCGGCCACGGCGGTGCCAAGGCCCGCCACCACGGTCCGGCGACTCCGAAATTTGGCGGCGAGGCCAGGGATGGTCTCTTCGGGCATGGTGCTAACTCTCCCCTGATGCGCGGGCACCGGGATCCGGCACGGCATCGTTGCTTCGATGGTACCGATCCTGCCAACGACGACCCGTCTGGTGGGACGAGGGGGGAGCATGCCCGGCTCGCCGGGTGAGCGAACCGAGGCCGGGAACGGGCAGGTCGCGCCCCTCCCGGGTGCCCGTGGCTACGACCGCAGCGGCACGTCCACCGTGCGGCGCGTCTGCGCCGACTCGTACGCCGCGAGGATCATCTCCACCGCCGCGCGCCCGTCGGCACCGCTGACCC